>JAVVPF010000002.1 GCA_036655895.1 Cloacibacillus sp.
TGAGCTTATATGTCCCGCCGGTATTAAATGCGTTTTTTAAAGCTTCAAAATCAGCTACATCTGCCGCCATAGCTCCCGAGGTGAATGCCATCATTACGGCCGTCACCAGCAACGCGATGATTCCGTTTTTTCCAAATTTCAACAATTTCCCCACACCTTTCTTTGCCTTGTCATTGCAAAAAATTCCAGATAAAACCGTAACAACAGCCGCCGGGTTTGCTGGTTATTTTTATACGCGCACCTCCTTCAATATTTTTTGATCTATGTGAAAATAAAACGTATTGCCAGTAACGAGGCACAGTCCATCAACAGCCCGAGTTCGGCCTTTATGTTTACAGTTATAAAAAACATCTGCGTATTGTTTTTGCAACCAGCTGTTAATATATTATTATACATACCTTATTGATACTGGTGTAAAGATAACACTACAAAATTATGTTGTCAACCTATTGTGCTTTTATTGTTTTTTTAATTTTTAAAATTATTTTCCGTGGCCTCCGCGCTGGTTGGAATGCTCAAGTTGTTTGCCGGAGGCTTCGTTGCGCGGCAATAGGCCTAGGTTTTGCCCCTATGTAATAAAAAGTGTTATATAATAGAGAACAGTGACGAAGTATTTATATGAAGTAAAAGAAAAGCGTCTGTGAAATTATTTTATCAAAAAAATTGTGTGGAGGAATTATTAATGTCACCTGAAGTTCTTGCGGCGATAAAAACTATGCAGCTCAACGAGGTCACGGAACATTTGATTTATGCGCGGATGGCGGCGCGCGCGAAGGGAGAGAACGCGAATCTGCTGGCGCAGATATCGGCGGACGAGCTGCGCCACGCTGAGATATGGAGCAGGTATACGGGGGAGATGCCGAAGCCCGGGATTTTTAAGATGCTGCTCTATCGTGTGTGCGGACTTATCTTCGGGCTTACGTTCGTTATAAACCTGATGGAGGAGGGCGAGGCCAAGGCTCAGCTTGAGTATTCGGAGATAGCGAAGTCCGCGCCCGAGGCGCTCCAGATATACGAGGACGAGGAGCGTCACGAAGAGATGCTCATTGGCATGGTGGACGACGAAAGGCTGAAGTATATAAGCTCGATGGTGCTGGGCATTAATGACGCGCTGGTGGAGCTTACGGGCGCGCTTGCCGGCTTTACCTTCGCGCTGGGCAACTCGACCGTTATCTGTATGGCCGGCTTTATCACAGGAAGCGCGGCCACTCTTTCTATGGCCGCGTCGGAATATCTTTCAAAAAAGAACGATCCGCATGAGCGCCACCCGCTGAAGGCGGCCGTATATACCGGCCTTGCCTACATGTTCGCGGTATGTATGCTGCTTATGCCCTATACTTTTATAGGTTCTCCGATAATGGCGCTTGGCGGTTGTCTTTTCAACGCCGCTATCGTCATCATGCTGTTTACTTTTTACGTCTCGGTGGTGCGCAAGGAGCCGTTTATGCCGGCCTTTACGGAGATGATATGTATAAGCTTCGGAGTAGCCGCGCTCTCTTTCCTGATAGGCTGGGGCGCGCAGAAGATGCTGGGGATAACGATGTAATCCAAAAAAATATGTGGAACAAATAGCCGGCAAAGGCTTTTTAGTGAGCCTTTGCCGGCTTTATGTTACCTCTTTTTACCTCGAAGCGCCGGAAGCAGGGCTAGGGCTACCAAAGCGAGCGCTCCGAAGCCTGTGTTACATCCGCTGGAGCTGCTAGAGCCGCTAGATCCGCTTGGCTTCGGTGCTTCTGTCGCTATCATTGCGGCTGGGTCCAGTATCGCCCGCTCTTCACTCATCAGGTCGAAATCCCCGTTGTCTTTGATGAAGAGCACGAGCCTGTATGTTCTATCCGCTTCAAATTTTCCAGTGAAGATATTATCGCTTGCGTCCTGCACTGTGAATGCGCCGTCGCCGAAGTCCGAGGCTTTTGCGGCGTATTTGAAGAATTTGCCGGAGGAGGAAGATATTATCTTCACGATTTGCAGGAGTTCTGGCGATTCCGCCTTGAACTCGCTGCCTTTAAGGTCAAAGGCTACGGCTACTACCGTTCCGGCTGTTGTGACGTCTTCACTTGTTATCGTGAAGATCGGCAACGGGCGAACGGCCGTGACTGGAGCAGTCAGTCCTTTATCCTTGAGCGCCTGTTCTGCCGCCGATTTTGCCGTGCTCGGGGAGGCCTGAAGAAGCTGCGTTTCCTCGTTGACTGTTAAATCCGCGGATGTGAGAGTACCGGGCTTTATGGCGGATAGCAGCATATTGACGGTCTCTTCTTTTTCTTTCTCGTCGGCAGGGTCAATATATGCTAGGCCCGGCTTGGCGGCGGTTATGCCCTCAGGCGTGCCGATAGGAAGAGTCGGCTTTACAGGAGCTTCTTTTGTGACGGATGGGCAGGAAAGCACTAGGGTGTATGTGTGCGTTGCTTCGTCGTAGGAGACTTTGCTTGCTGTAATGCCTGTGGCGCTTGTTTCGTCCCGCGAGAATATTTCGCCTTCGGTAGAGGCTGTGAGAACTGTGACCGTTCCTCTGCCCGCCCAGTCGCCGGTGAGTTTAATGGTAAGCCCAGGCGTGAGTTCTATCTTCCCGAGTTTCACCTGTGTTCCGGGGGTGAGTGTGATCACGTCAAAATTTTTAATTTCCGCCTGTGAAAAATCTGCTGATACGTTGTCAAAGACAAGATTGGAGTCGCCCAGTACGGAGTCGGTGTAGCCGTCTATTTTATAATCTCCGTTTGTACCTTGGCCTGAGAGATGCCCTTTGAACGCGGCGTCATTGATGTCTTTAAATGTTATAAAGGCGTCGCCCTGCACTGTGGCAAGCGCGGCAGATTCGTTGCCTTTCCTGCCTCCGGCAAAAATCATAGCATCAGGCGATAGGGCGGCCAGCCCGTTGTTCCCGAGCAGCGTTATATTACTGTTGCCTTTAACGATGGATTCAGTGGCGGCTGTCTTTCCATTCCAGCTCATTCCGCCGCCAAAGATGTACTTGATATTTTTGCCACCGGTTACGGTGATGTTCGTGCTGCCGTTGACGTATCCTTTTCCGCCTTCGACTTCAATGTCATGTCCGCCCCACAGCCTGGCTCGACCGTTGTTTTGCCCCATTTCGGCATTAGAGACGGTGATATTGGTGTCGCCCAGCACTGTCGCGGTGCCCTTAGTCCAGACCTCCGCGCCCGCGAAAACGCTGTCATCTACTAAGCCGTTTTTTAGTTCTATGTTTGTTGACTTGACACTGAGGGTCGGGGCGCCGAGATTTAGCAGAGCGCCTGCCGCCCACATTTCCCTAACGGCCCCCTTGCCGTCCACGACAATACTTGCTGTCCCCTTAACGATGCCGCTGGCGGCACCGGTTTTTTGGATCATTGGTCCGGCCAGTAAGGCTGTGCCTCCTCCGACTTTCCAATCAGCGTTAAATAATACGCGGCTGTCGCCTTCAACTACTATTGAACTAGCGGCGCTGTCGTTGTTGATCAAACCGGCCGCCGCCGCCTTAACGTAATAGACATCGTTCGTAGCTCCAAGAGAGCCACTGATGTTTAATAGAGTGTTACCGCGTACAGTCCCGCCTTCCGGCCCTCCCGCGAGCAGTAGTGTTTTTTGCCCCGAGCCGTTGGACGCGTAGAGTTCTGAACCCGCCTCTGAGTTGAAATTAAGAGTCGAATTGCCAAGGGCGCTGTTCTGTCCGCCTCCGAGGAATTGAACGATGCCGTTTGTATATAGTTTTGATGTTCCCCAGTTGATGCTCAGATTTGAATCGCCGGCTTCGTTACCTTGTGCGCCATAGATTTTAAAATTCTTTGCGTCAGGAGTGGCGGCGCTTCCAAGCGCGCCGGTTATGTTCAACGTGTTGGTTCCTGCTGTATTTGGTTTGTAGAGGCCGTTGTTCACAACATCTAGGAGGGCTAGATTTCCTCCATTATCATAATTATTGTCGAGACTCCACGCGCAGCCCAGCATTGTAAATAGAGCGATGATGACGCCGATAAAAAAGTGTTTTCGTGGAATATGTTTCATCTTATATCACCAACCTTTTCTGTTTGTATTGCGTTTTACACGAAGCGTTGGAAGCAGGGCTAGGGCTGCCAAAGCGAGCGCTCCGAAGCCTGTGTTGCAGCCGCTTGAGCTGTTGTGCTGCGGCTGCTGTGTTTTTTCTGTCGTTATTATGGCCGACGGGTCTGTTATCTGGCCTTCTATACCGTCCAGGTCGAACTCTCCGCCGTCTTTGATGAATACGGTTACGTCGTACCGCGCGCCTTTTTCTATGGATTCCGCTATTACGCTTGTGCCGTGTGTGAAGATGGTGAAGCATTTATCGTCGAAGTCCGCGGCAGCGGCGGCGTATTTGAAGAAGGCGCTTTTGTTGGCTCCAAGATATTTCATGATTTTTACATCGGCGGGCACGCTTGCGCCAAGCTGGTCTCCCGTAAGGACGAACGAGGAGGCGGCTATTTTACCTTTTTCTACGGGGGCTTTGAAGACCGGTATTGGCAGAGTGGTTTTCAGCGTTTCGCCAGCTAAGATGATTTTTTCTGCGGCTTTTTTTGCCGTTTCTGTTTCAATGACGACTGTTCCAGCGGCGTCGATGATAAGTTCCGAGGCGGTGACGTTTGGCATGGCGGCCGCCACCTCTGTGATTTTTGCCGTTTTTTCGCTTTCGGAGGCGTCTTTAGCGACGTAAGAGATCTCCGCGACAGTGGGGCGTATCTCTTCTTTTGCGCCGTCTGGGATAATCGGCTTTACCGGAGCTATCTGCTCCGTCCCGGTGCAGGTGAGGATAAATTCTGTGCGAGCCTCGTTCCATCTTGCGGACGAGAGCCCCTTTGCTCCGCCGTATTCGATTTTAAGGCTCTCAGCCGGCGTAGGCTTCTCTGATTTGAATACGACGTATGTTCCTTTGTCTGTCCAGTCTCCGTTCAGCGTGAGCGTTATCGCGCCGTTGTTTGTGGAAGAGAGCGAGCCGGTCTCTATTTGTGACGAAGGGCCGGCCGTGATTGCGATCGCTGCGTTGTCGGCCGTTATTTTTTCGCCTTTTATGACGACTGTACCGGCTGTGATGGAGATTGAAGATTTATCGGCCGCAGCCACATCGCCGTTTAGCACGACGGACTTTCCCTCCGAGCCAAGCGTCAGTTTTCCGCCGTAGACGGCCGCCGCCGCAAGAGACTTGCTTGCTAAAATTTTGCTTTCGGATTCGTCCAGTGTTCCGGCTGCCGTTCCAGCCGCGGTTATGTTTACATTGCCAAGCAGCCGGACTTCGTCGTTGAGGTAAGGAGCGGTATGTCCCCCTCCCTCTTTGTAGGCTCCATTGTCGGACGCTACACCTATCGCCGCTTTTATGAAGTCTTTAACGGATATGGCGACGTCAGTATTTTTTGATACGTTTACGACGCCCCCGCAGTTTGTTCTGATGCCATAGCTGTCGCTGTAATCAGCCGTCGCCTTGGAAGTATCTGCCCCGCCTGTTACGCTGACGTTAAATTTTGGATTATTGACGGTAAGGCTTTGCTCCTCGCCGCAGTAAACACCCGCCGTACCGTTTGCGTTATTGGCGTCTCCGTTATATATGCCGGACCCTTCAACTATTATATTGAAATTACCTACTGGCTCCGCAACTGTCACACGATTGCCAAGCACTCCGACCGCATTTGTTTTGCCGATGCCGTCGGAAATTACGGAGCGGATGGTAATGTCCCCTCTATTGAATTTTACACTACCATTGCCGCCTAGCCCCGTCGCGCCACTCTTGCCGGTTGTAAGGATCGTTGTTTTATCGCTGTTGAATTCGACGTAATCGTCGGGCGACGTGATACTGATGCTCTGCGCCGTATAGTTTCCTGTGTTTTGTGTGGTGAAGGATGTTTCCGTTGTGTTGAAAGAGACCTGTCCTATATTTTGTGTGACCAGAGCATTAAACCACTGTGCGCCTGTGCTGCTACCGTTAATAAGTACCTCTGTGGCAGCTCCGTTGAACGTAATGGACGCTGCGTCGGCGTAAATGCCTTTGGGGCATCCTCCATCTGTTCCAGCTGCGTTGATTTTAGTACTGCCGTTTAATGTTATTGACCCGTTGTTTCTTGCGTCTACACCAATAGCCAAGCCGTCCTTTCCTGATGTTGTGGCTGAGATTTGAGTGACGCCGTTTAACACGATAGCTCCCGAGGCGAGTTTTCTAATTGTGCGCGCCTGCGCTCCGTTTGTCCCCGTCGCGTTGTAAACCGCGTCCGCTGTGATGTTTATGGCCCCTGTGCCGTTGTTGTTGACGGCGTATGCTCTGTCGGTGGATATTGCGACAGTGGAGTTGACATTCAGCGTCTTGCCGCTGGCGACGGTTATCGTGAGGTCGTCAGCTGTTTTGCTTCCGATGCCGTATAATTTTCTGTTGCCCTCAACATCATCGCTTGTCGCCGTGATGGTGGTGTCTTCCGTGTAGTGCTGGTTTGTGTTGACGGAGCCGCTTGCCGCCGCCCAGGCTATTCCCGCCGTTGCAAATAAGGTTATCATAATGGCTGAAAAAATATGTTTTTCGGATATGTTTTTCATTATATATCACTGAGCCTTCCTACTTTGGTGTTTCATGACGCCTGTTGTTTTATTTTGACGTTGGTGCGGCATGGGTGTAGTTTTTTGGCGCGCCTCCTTGTTCGCTCCCTCTGTAAAACAAATAAAGACCGAGGGCTTGGGGCAGCCCGCGGTCTTTTACGACTTTTTACGGTAACTGGCTGCCATTCCGTATCGGGTCAGGCCCTGTAGCTTTGCGTACTCCGCCTTTCGGCGGGTTTGCCTTTGTACTTTATTTATAATAACTAACAGCGCCAGTTGCGGCGCTGCTGGTTTGTTTCTATTGGAAGATAGCACCGATTGAGGCCCGTGTCAACAAGCTGGATTTACTTCACAAAAAGGCGCGGCTCCATCGTAAAGACGGAGCCGCGCCTTGTATTCGGTTGTTGAAAAAAGCTTACTTCGCTTTTTTCTCTGTGATGTATTTGTCGATGGCTACCGCAGCGTCTTTGCCGGCGCCCATCGCGAGGATGACGGTCGCGGCTCCCGTTACGATGTCTCCGCCCGCGAATACGCCGGGGACTGAGGTCGCGCCGGTCTTTTCGTCGGCTTCGATGTAGCCCCATTTGTTGAGCTTCATCTCGGGGAAGGTGGAGAGCAGCACTTTGTTGGAGCCCTGACCGATAGCTTCGATGGCGCAGTCGGCTTCGATGAAGTATTCGCTGCCTTCGACGGGGACGGGGCGGCGTCTGCCGGAGGCGTCGGGCTCGCCGAGTTCCATTTTGATGACTTTGACGCCTTTAAGCTGGCCGTTTCCGTCGTCAACGTATTCCGTGGGGTTCGTCAGCCAGTTGAAGACGATGCCTTCTTCGACGGCGTGATGATACTCTTCGATACGCGCGGGGAGTTCCTGGAGCGAGCGGCGGTAGACTACCGTCACTTCGTCGGCGCCAAGGCGTTTTGCGGAACGCGCGGCGTCCATAGCGACGTTGCCGCCGCCGATGACTACGACCTTTTTGGATTTCTTGGCGGGCGTGTCATATTTGGGGAACTGGTAGCCGTGCATGAGGTTGATGCGGGTAAGGTATTCGGAGGCTGAATAGACGCCGTTGAGGGTCGTGCCGGGGACGCCCTGGAAGTGGGGAGCGCCCGCGCCTACGGCGATGTAGCACGCGTCGTATTCGTCCATTATCTCCTGCATTGTGATCGTCTTGCCGACGACTACGTTGCATTCGACGTCTACGCCGAGCTTTTTCATTGCGTCTATTTCCATTTTGACGATGCTCTTGGGCAGACGGAACTCAGGGATGCCGTAGATAAGGACTCCGCCGGCTGCGTGGAGCGCTTCAAATATTTTTACTTCGTAGCCCATTTTGGCGAGGTCGCCCGCAACGGTGAGGCTTGAGGGGCCGGAGCCTACTACCGCTACTTTGCCTTTCTTTTCGCCTTCGCAGGCTTTTGCGGCCATGTCTGTCTGGGCGTATTTCCAGTCGGCGACGAGGCGCTCGAGCTTGCCTATTGAGACTGGTTCATAGCCGGGCATTCTGCCGACTGTGCAGAGGCCTTCGCACTGTGATTCCTGCGGGCATACGCGGCCGCAGACGGCGGGAAGGTTCGTATATTTGTCCATGACCTCCGCCGCGCCAGCCATGTCGCCGTCTTTGACGCACTGGATGAAGGCGGGGATGTCTATTTTAACGGGGCAGCCGTTGATGCAGGGCTTTGTTTTGCACTGCAGGCAGCGTCCGGCCTCAAGCTGACCCTCTTCGAGCGAGTAGCCGAGGCAGACCTCTTTGAAGTTGCCCTTGCGAACCTGGGCGTCCTGTTCTTTGATGGGGGTCTTTTTCTTTGAGAATGTTACAGCCATGTCTTTTCACCAACTTCTGATTCGTATTTGTCCATGGATATTTTTTCTTCATCTTTATACTGGCGCAGACGGCTCATGAACTCGTCCCAGTTCACTTTGTGGCCGTCAAATTCGGGGCCGTCGACGCAGGCGAAGAATATTTTTCCGTCTACGGTGACGCGGCAGCAGCCGCACATGCCCGTTCCGTCAACCATGAGCGGGTTGAGGGAGACCCATATCGGAAGGCCGAGTTCTTTTGCGGCCTTTGTGCCGAACTTCATCATGATGGAGGGGCCGATGCACCAGCTGCGGTCGATCTTTTCGCCGCGCTCGACTATCATTTTCATGGCTTCGGTGACTACGCCCTTCATACCCTCTGAGCCGTCGTCGGTGGTGATAATGAGTTCATCGGAGTATTTGGCGCATTCGTCTTTCATGATGACGAGGTCTGAGGTGCGTCCGCCAAGGATGGTGATGACTTTGTTTCCGGCCTGCTTCAGCGCCTTGATGATGGGGAAGAGCGCCGCGATGCCGACTCCGCCGCCTACCATGAGCACTGTGCCGAAGTTCTCGATCTCGCTCGGCGTGCCCAGCGGGCCTGAGATGTCCTGGATGGCGTCGCCTACGTTTAACGTGGACATTTCCGCGGTCGTCTTGCCGACTACCTGGAAGATGAGGCGGATGAGGCCCTTTTCGACGTCGTGGTCGGCGATAGTGAGAGGGATTCTCTCGCCTTCGTCATTGACGCGAAGGACGACGAACTGGCCGGCCTTGGCGTGCGCTGCGATGCGCGGAGCTTCGACCCAGATGTCGAATTCTTTCGGCGCAAGCTTTTGCTTGGATACGAGTTTGAACATGATGTACCTCCTATAGAATGTCAGAGCAATTTATATCATACACAGCATTTTACGCAAACTGTTGTTAAATGTAGCGCAATTATTAAAATTTTGCAATGTTCCAAGGCATAAAATCGCAAACCAGCCATAAAAGAATTTTGTGCGTTTTGGTACGGCGCACCGCGCCGCCTTTTCGCGCCGTCACAGGAATTACGCAGAATTTTTTCACGCATTAGCGAAAGATTATTTTAGGCTTATGGAGTATAATGGATATATAAAAAGATTACAAACTATCTCTTGACCAGCAGAAGGAGTGACTATGATGGAAGTTAAAGTTTATTCGACGACTACCTGACCGTGGTGCACAAAGGTAAAGGATTACCTTACATCTCTTGGAGTACAGTTTTCCGTCGTCGACGTGGCCGCAAGCAAAGAGGAAGCTATGCTTTTGGTGAAAAAGACAAAGCAGATGGGAGTGCCCGTGACGCAGATCGGCGAAAAATATATCGTGGGGTATGCCCCTACGGAGATCGAAACGGCGTTGAAAGAGGCGGCTCTGTTAAAGTAAGAGCTTTTTAGAAACGGCGTGTAAAAATAAAAGTTTTGATATATGATAATGGCGGCGGATGCGATATCTGCCGCCGTTATTTTTTAAAGCCTTCAAGAAAGCCGGTGGTTTTTTATGAAGAATCTTAAATTTTCTTTCGGCGCTGCAATGGGCGCTTCGAGGACAGATATTGAGACGCTTAAGAACGATTATGCCTCTTGTGCGGCAGAGGCGCAGCGATGGCTTGCGGATGTGCCGTTTGACGCGCCGGGCCACGGATGGATGGCGCTGCCGGACCTTGACTGCGATGCGGCAAAGGAGGCGGCGGAGTGGCTGCGCGGCTACGACTGCGTGGTGCAGGCCGGCATCGGAGGCTCCGCGCTCGGCAATCTGATGCTCAATCAGGCGCTGCTTGATCAGTATTATAACGAGACGCAAAGCGCGCCTAAATATTATCTGGCCGACAACCCAGACCCTGATAAGACGCGTTCTATCTGGGAGCGCGTGAAGGGCAAACGCACGGCGCTGGTGGGCGTCAGCAAATCGGGCGCTACGGCGGAGACTATGACGCAGTTTTTGTGGCTGAGGAGCCGGATGTTGGAAAACGGCGCGACCGACGGCGATATTCTTGTGATAACCGACCCAAACGGCGGTATCTTCCGCGCCTTTGCGAACGCGTCGGGCTGCCGCTCGCTTGAACTTCCGGCCTCCGTTGGTGGACGTTACTCCGTGCTCTGCGCGGCGGGGCTGGCCGCGGCGGCCGCGCTTGGCATCGACGTCGACGCGCTGCTTTCCGGCGCCGCCTCGATGAAAAAATTCCTGATGAATGAGCGTTCCTTTGATAAAAATCCGGCGATGCAGCTTGCGGCGCTCCATCTTTATCACGAAGAGGCGGGACGTCCTATGTCGGTGATGATGCCCTATTCAAGCAAGATGGCCTATTTCGCGGAATGGTACGCGCAGCTTTGGGCGGAGAGCCTTGGCAAGGACGGACGCGGCACGACGCCGGTGCGGGCGTTGGGCACTATAGACCAGCACTCGCAGGTTCAGCTTTACGCCGCCGGGCCTGACGATAAATTTTACACATTCATATCTCTCTACGATCACGGGCCGGAGGTCAATGTGCCCGACGCTGCGTGCGAGGCGCTCGCTCCGCTCGCCTATCTGAACGGACAGGGGATAGGCGCTATGCTGAACCTGGAGGCGCAGAGCACGGCCGCGGCCATCGCAAAGGCTGGACGCCCTCTCGTATGGATAGAGATGGAACGGCTGGACGCGAGGACGCTTGGTTCGCTTGTTTTCTTCTATGAGTATCTGACGGCGCTCACCGGGCGCATGATGGGCGTCGACCCGTTCGACCAGCCTGGCGTTGAGCAGGGCAAAAGATATACTTACGGCCTCATGGGGCGCTCCGGTTTTGAAGAAGACGCCGGCGAGGTGGCGCGCTATTTTGAGCAAATAAAGAAAATTACAGTTTGCGCCCAAACGCAAAAATAATGCTACAATAATTAGGCAATATAAATTTTTACGGAGGTGTTTGAAGTTGAGCAAAGAAAGGTTTCTTATTTCGTCAGAATCAGTGACGGAGGGGCATCCAGACAAACTCGCAGATCAAATTTCCGATGCTGTGCTAGACGCCATCCTTGAAGCGGACCCTATGGGACGCGTCGCATGTGAGACTCTCGTAACGACCGGGCTTGTTGTCGTGGCCGGCGAGATAAGCACGACATGCTACGTCGATATCCCAAAGATTGCGCGCAAGACAGTTAAAGACATAGGCTACACAAGGGCAAAATACGGTTTTGACGGAGACACCTGTTCCGTCGTCACGACGATTGACGAGCAGTCCGGCGACATCGCTATGGGAGTCAACAAGGCTAAGGAATCTAAAGAGCTTTCCGACGACGAGATAGATCAAATCGGCGCCGGAGACCAGGGGCTGATGGTGGGCTATGCCTGCAATGAGACCGAAGAGCTGATGCCACTGCCCATATCGCTCGCCCATAAGCTCACGCGCCGCCTCACCGAGGTGCGCAAGAACAAGACGCTGCCCTATCTGCGTCCAGACGGCAAGAGCCAGGTTACGGTAGAATACGCCGACGGAAAGCCCGTCCGCGTCGACACGGTGGTCATCAGCACGCAGCATCACCCTGCCGTCGACCACCAGCAGATTGAGGCCGACATAATCGAGCACGTCATCAAGCCGGTCATTCCGGCGGAGCTGATCACCTCAAAGCCGACCTTCCTCGTCAACCCGACGGGACGCTTCGTCATCGGCGGCCCCCAGGCGGACAGCGGGCTTACCGGACGCAAGATAATCGTCGATACCTACGGCGGAGCCGTGCCTCACGGCGGCGGCGCTTTCTCTGGCAAGGACCCGACCAAGGTGGACCGTTCCGGCGCGTATATGGCGCGTTACGCCGCGAAGAACGTCGTTGCGGCGGGGCTTGCCGACGCGTGCCAGATACAGGTGGCCTACGCCATCGGAGTTGCGAAGCCGGTTTCGATAATGGTAGAGACTTTCGGCACGGGAAAGATACACGACGAGGAGATCACAAAACTCCTCCGCGAGTATTTCGACTTCCGTCCCGCGGCTATAATCCGCGACCTCGACCTGCGCAAGCCGCAGTACAGGCGCATCGCGGCCTACGGACACATGGGCCGCACCGATCTTTCGCCGATGCCGGCGTGGGAACGCACAGACAAGGCCGAGCTGCTGAAAAAGGCGGCGGAGCGTTTCGCGTAAATAAGAATAAATCTTGGGGGCGGCGCATAATGCCGCCCCCATTTTGAGCCTTTGTGTGAATGTTGACCTGCCATCAGGCGCAGCAAGCGCTTTTTTCCTCTCTCCTGCATATCCTCTTCCCGCAGCATTGTCCGGTCTGTGGACGCCTTGGCGTTCCATTTTGCGCGGAATGCCTGACGTCATCTCACGGTGCGGCGCTGCCGCCGTTTTGTTCGGAATGCGGAGGGGCTTTCGGCGTGGAATGCTGTTACGGCAGCGCGCCTTGCTACGCCGCGGCGACGCACGACGGGGCTGCTAGGCTTTTGATGCTGAGCCTGAAGTACGGCAACAACAGAAAGCTGGGAGGCCCGGTCGGCGCGGAGATGGCGCGCGTTCTGCCGCAGGTCGAAGCCGACTGCATAGTTCCGCTCCCGCTGCATAAAGGAAGCGCCAGGGGGTATAATCAGACGGAGCTGATGGCGCGCGCCATTTCTTTAGCGAGGAATATACCGCTTGAGGCCTCCGCGCTTCAATGGAAAGAGGGCGCGGACAGCCAGACGCACAAAAACGCAAGAGAAAGGCGAGCGCTTTCGTTTTCATCATTTACGGCGCAGGCCGCGCTTGCGGGCCGTTCCGTTATTCTTGTGGACGACGTCTATACGACGGGAGCCACTGTGCGCGCCGCGAAGTTCGCGCTTGAACGAGCTGGCGCCGTGGTTGCGGCTGTATTTTTGTGGACGCGAAGGGTTCGAGGACACGAAGACCCGCGCAGTTGGCCCGAGCCTGATTCGGATTTTGCGCGGGAATAGATATTTTGCTTTTATTTCACATCGTTTTATACAGAAACGCCGAGGGGGATTACAGATGCTTCGCAGAATTGGAGTTTTGACCAGCGGGGGCGACGCGCCGGGTATGAATGCAGCTATTCGCGCCGTGACGCGCACCGCGCTCTTTCACGGGCTTGAGGTGGTTGGTGTGCGAAGGGGCTACGAGGGGCTGCTTGACGGCGATTTTACGCCGCTGACAAAAAGTTCGGTGGGCGGGATACTCCTGCACGGCGGCACCATTCTTCGCACGGCGCGCTGCCCCGCCTTTTTGAGGCCGGAGGGTGTGAACGCCGGCGTGTCGAGGCTCAGGGAAAACGACATCGACGCACTTGTGGTAATAGGCGGCGACGGCTCTTTCCGTGGAGCTAAGGAGCTTCACGACCGCGGCGTGACGGTGATTGGCGTGCCCGGCACTATCGACAATGACATGGCCGGAACGGACTGCACCATTGGTTTTGACACGGCCTGCAACACGGCGCTTGAGTGTATCAGCAAGCTGCGCGACACGGCTTCTAGCCACGACAGGATGTTCATCGTAGAGGTGATGGGGCGGCACGCGGGCTTTCTCGCGCTTGAAACTGGGGTAGCCGCCGGAGCAGAGTATGTGCTGATACCGGAGATCCCTGTAGACATCGACGCGCTGTGCGCCAAGATACATTACGCGCGCGAACGCGGAAAGACTCATTCAATAATAGTTTTGGCCGAAGGCGTCATGTCCGCGCAGCAGCTAGCCGACAAGATAAAGGGCGGCTGCGACTACGACCCGAGGATAGTCGTGCTGGGCCATTTGCAGCGCGGCGGCGCGCCCTCTTGTTTTGATACCGTGCTTGCGTCGCGTCTTGGAGCGGCGGCCGTCGAAAGCCTCATCGCGGGAAGCGACGGAATGATGGTCGGACGCGTGAAGGGCGATATAGTGACGATGCCGCTTGAATTTGCCTGGGAGGCGAAGCACGGGCTTGACCCGGATATGCTGCGTCTGGTGGAGACGCTGAGCATTTAAGAGGTGGCGCCTGCGCAAGATAAATCATGCTTCGGCGTTTGTCCCGGCGGATATTTAAGGCGCCGTGCATAAGCGGTGCAGACTACCAGCAGCCTTTGGAGGAGATAATGTGACCGCCTTTAACGATATTTCAGAAAACTTTGCACAGGAGCTTATTTCCATAGTTTCAGCAAACAGAGGCGGCAGGGGCGTCTCCACGCTCTGCCGACCGTCTGACTGGCGGCGCGCGGCGCGCGCTTTTTCCAAAATAAAGAGCGCGGCGGTAGTCTCCGGTTTTTATATCCCGGCCGCAAAGGCCCCGGAGACGGACGGCCCGGGCGGCGCGGTGATGCTTGCGCGCGCCTTTATGCGTCAGGGCATTCCCTCTGAGATATGGACAGATTCACTCTGCGTAGCGGCGATGAAGGCCTGCGCGTCGGCCGCGGGCTATCCCGCGGAGCTGGTAAAGGAGGCGCCGCTTTCTCTGCCAAAGGAGGCGCCGGAGGGCATAGTCTTTACCGAGCGGCTGGGACGCGCGAAGGACGGCGGCTATTATAATTTCCGCAAAGAAGATATCTCGCGCTGGACGCCGCCGCTTGACCGCCTCGCGGACGAGGCGCGGCGTCGCGGCGTTGTGACGCTTGGCATCGGGGACGGCGGCAACGAGGTGGGCATGGGGAATTTTTATGACGCTCTCTGCGCTCTGCTTCCCGAATACAGACAGTGCCTCTGCACGGTGACAACGGACTACGCGCTTGCCGTCGACGTCAGCAACTGGGGCGCCTACGCGCTGTGCGCTGCGCTCTCTCACGTTTGGGGCGCGTGGCGCGGCCCCGAACCTAACGAAGAGCTGTCGATGCTGCGCGCGCTTTCGGCGCTGGGCGTAGTGGACGGCATCAGCCGGACTGCGGAACTTACGGTGGACGGCTTTGACATTTGCACGCAGGATAATATAATATTGTCTTTGCATGGATTATGGAATCGGTTTGCCTCGCGGTGACGAAATTTTTCTAATGACAGAAATGCTTATTTTTTAATATGACGACGGTCAGGCTTAAACTTTCTGTATATTTTTCATAAAACTCATGTTAGAATAAAAGACACAGAGATGGGTGAAACAGATGGATCAGGAATACAGAAAGAACTCCGGCAGCAGGTCTCTTATTCTGCTTGGAGGCGCGGTCATAATTTTGGCGGCTCTCGTTGCGCTGAGCCTCAAATCCGGCCTCTTTGTGAATCCCTTCAAAATCGACAAGGCTGTCGTCTGTGTGGAACTTGACCGTAAAAGGCGCCCCCATAAAGTTATGGATACCATCCCATACGGCACTCGTCAGGTTTGTCTGTGGTTTCAATATTCTTCCGCACCTGAAGGAAACAGATTAGAAATCGCATGGTATTACGGCAAAGATCTTGTCTTGTCCGAATCGCTGAAGCTGATGGCGAAAAACGGCGAACGGGCCTTTTACCTTCTGCGCGAAGAGGGGACGGCGCTTCCCATTGGCAAGTATCGCGTGACAATATCATCTCCCACAAAAAAACTAAGCGACCTCAATTTTGAGATCGCGCGAAAAAAATGATTTTTTAACATTGCACATCTACTATCAAGGTATAAAAACGGAGGCCGACAAATTGCCAAAAACTAAGACAGAGACTACGGACGAGCCGCAGATCATAAAAAAACGGCGAGGTCCAAAGAAATCAGAGGCGGAAAAGCTGACCGCGCCGTCTGACGCGCCTGTCCAAACGACAGATAGCGCGCAAGAGAAGCAGCGGGAAACGGCTGATATAAAGCCGGAGCATCCCAAAAGGACTTACACCAGAAGAAAATCACAGGACACGCAGCAGACGCCCCCCGCAGCTGACGCCGACGCGGCGAAGGCGCCCCAAAGCCCGCAGAAGGCTCACAGAACAAAAAAGAAAGATACGGCAAATTTGAAAGAACAGGCATCCCCCACGAAAACCCCCGATATCCAAACGCAGGAAAAGACAGACCAGACGGAAAAACAGGCTGCAATGCAAGAGGCGGCGCAAGAGCAGACTTCAAAAGGACGGCGCGTTTTTAAAAGAAGCCCGCGCGCGCGCGACGAAGAAGGTCCAGTCATAACAGAGGCAGCCGTGCAGCCGCTGGCAGACGCGGTTGAAATTGCCGCGCCACAGGCGGCGGCGCAGGAGTACGCGCCTGAAAATGAAAATATAGAAGACATAATAGAAACGATATTAGAAGAGCCGGCTGCGGCCATCGCCGACGACGGCGCAGCGGAGACGGCTCCAGACGCCGAAGTGATAGAGGCGGAGTTTGCGGACGCAGCCGAAGCCGACATCTTAGAGGCTCAGGTAGAAGAGGCGGCGGACGACGGCGCGGAGGCTCAGGAGACGAAATACGAGAAGCCTCAGCGTCAGGATTTCAAACAGACCCGCCATCAGCATCCGAAGCTTGGCTTCAACCAGCTTGCGCCGCAGACTCTCGCGGAGCTTCGCAAGATAGCTAAGGAGATAGGCGTCTCCTCTATAACTACGCGCCGGAAGGACGACCTCATCAACGACATCCTGAAGACGCAGGCCGAGGCGCTCGGATACCGCTACAACGGCGGAACGCTCGAATGCATGTCGGACGGCTACGGATTCCTTCGCCCGTCGGGACTGCTCCCCAGCAACAACGACATCTATGTATCGGCTTCGCAGATAAAACGCTTCGGGCTGCGCAACGGCGACGTCGTTTGGGGCATCATCAGGCCGCCGAAGGAACAGGAACATTACGAGGCTCTGCTCCGCGTTGAGAACGTCAACTTCTCAGACCCGGAAGCAGCGCGCCGCCGCCCGCATTTTGAGGCGCTCGTGCCTATTTTCCCGGAAGAAAAACTCAACCTTGAAACGGACCGCAAACAGATAGCTACGCGAATAGTCGATATATTCGCGCCGATAGGAAAGGGACAGCGCGCCCTCATCGTCTCTCCGCCAAAGGCGGGAAAGACGACGCTCTTAAAGAGCCTTGCGCATTCCATCACGACAAACCATCCCGAAGTCATACTTATGGTGCTGCTCATAGACGAACGCCCGGAAGAGGTCACAGACATGGCGCGTTCAGTGGACGGCGAGATAATAGCCTCCACCTTCGACCGCCCGGCGGAGGAACATCTCCGCGTGGCCGGGCTTGCGCTTGAAAAGGCAAAGAGGCTCGTCGAAGTTGATAAAGACGTCGTACTGCTGCTTGACTCAATCACGCGCCTTGCGCGTGCCTCAAACCTCATAGTGCCTCCGTCGGGCCGCACCCTCTCTGGAGGAATGGACCCTGCCGCGCTCTATTTCCCGAAAAAATTCTTCGGAGCGGCGCGCAACATCGAAAACGGCGGCAGCCTCACGATAATCGGCACCTCTTTAGTTGAGACTGGCAGCCGCATGGACGACGTCATCTACGAAGAGTTCAAGGGCACGGGCAACATGGAGGTCCATCTCTCGCGCAAGATTTCGGAGCAGCGCATCTTCCCGGCTCTCGACATCACGAAGTCCGGCACGCGCAAAGAGGAGCTTATGGTTCCCGACGACGACCTGAAGCGCATCTGGGGCCTTCGCAGGAAAATATCGAACATGGATGAGGCTGAAGTTCTAAATCTTATTTTGGATAAATTAAGAAACACCCCCACGAATCGTGATTTTCTTGCTACAATAAAGGCGGGCTAATGGCCTTCTGTTTTCGGTAAGAAAAAACGCAGCGGGGTGCATCTATGAGAAATAAGGCGGAACCAAATAAAATAAACAAAAGAAAAACCATATGCCTAGTTCTCTTCCTGTCGGCTGCGGTAAGCGGCGCCGTCATCTTTGCGGCAATGGCCGCCGAACGTACAGGTATGTACTGGATAGGCCAGGACAATGAATTTGTAACGGAACGCCCCGAGGACAACCGGGGCTTCTTTACTGTAGACGTATCGGACTTTCTGAGCGCGGGCCCGGGGCCAGCCGAGGCCGCTTTGGAAGAAAAAGAGATAGTGCCGCTTGCGATAGGGCCTCTGCCGAGCATCCCCACCCTTACGGAGGAGGAGCTTAAACTTTACGGCATCCTTTCAAAGAACGACGGGCTCATTTCAAGCACGGACCAAAGCACGCTTGACGAAGACATCCACTGGACAGAGGTCGTGCTTGAACCTGGAGATACGCTAAAATCCATCGCGGATGATTTCGGAGTGAGCGCGGAGGACCTCAGACGCGCGAACGGCCTTCAAAAAGGCGAGACGCCGAACCAGTCGGAGGTGCTCTATGTTCCCGACACGCCTGGCGACGTTCCCGCCACGCTGCTCTTTGTCAGAAAGCTCCAGCGCGAAGAGCTGCTGCTTGCCAAAAAAGGCAAACTGCTTGAGGTCTCTATGTACACCGTAAAAGCGGGAGACACGCTCTGGGCGATATCCGATAAATACGACCTGGACGTGGACACGCTGGTCGGCTCTAACAAAGAGGCGCTGGCAAAGGACATCAACCATCTCAAGCTCGGCATGAAGCTGCGCATCCCCAACCAGGACGGCATCTTTATCCGGGCGGCAAAGCGCGACACGATAGATAAACTCGCCGACCGCTACGGCGCCACAAAAGAATCGGTGATGACGGCCAACTCGCTGAAAAGCGACCGTCTCGTTGCGGGCACGGAACTCTTTCTGCCAGGAGGCAAGCTCGTCGCCGTCACGGACGTGAGGATTACCACAAAGACGAGAAACGGTACGCGCTCCAGAACGGTCAGCATCTCTAGGGCGACCGTGCGCGGCTTCGGCTGGCCGGTCTTCGGCCAGATATCAAGCAGCTTCGGCTGGAGGAGGAGCCCGTTCGGAAGGCGCAGAGTGTTCCACTCAGGCCTCGATATAAGGGCGCCGCGCGGAAGCATAATAAGAGCCGCCGCAGGCGGAGTCGTCGTGCATTCCGGCTGGATGGGCGGATACGGCAAGGCTATAGTCATCTCTCATTCAAACGGCATGACCACGCTTTACGGCCACTGCAGCAAACTTGTAGCAAGGCGCGGGGCGACCGTGACACGCGGACAGACTGTGGCGCTTGTAGGCAGTACGGGGCGTTCCACGGGCAACCACGTGCATTTTGAGGTGCGAGTAAGCGGTGCGCCGCGAAATCCGTTAAAGCATTTAAGATAAAACATAATAAAAAGTTTACAAAGGGGCGTATTAATTCTTATGACTAAGTATATTTTTGTAACCGGAGGAGTCGTTTCGTCACTGGGAAAAGGTATCACGGCGGCGTCGCTCGGCGTGCTGTTGAAACGACGCGGCTATAAAGTGAGCATTATAAAGATGGACCCGTATATCAACGTAGACGCCGGTGCAATGAGCCCCTTCCAGCACGGCGAAGTCTTCGTCACATGCGACGGAGCTGAGACGGACCTTGACCTAGGACACTACGAGCGCTTCATCGACGAGGCTGTGCTCGGCGAGAACAGCTGCACGACGGGCAAGGTTTATTCTTCCGTCATTCAGCGCGAACGCGAGGGCGGATATAACGGAGCGACGGTCCAGGTCATCCCGCACATCACAAATGAGATACAGGACAGAATAGAGCGTGTCGGCAAGGGCCAGGAGGTCGTCATAGCGGAGATAGGCGGCACGGTAGGAGACATCGAAGGCCTGCCGTATCTTGAAGCAATACGCCAGCTCGCCGGCCGCGTCGGCCGTGAAAACATACTTTACTGCCACGTCACGCTCGTTCCGTACATAGCTGCCTCCGGCGAACTTAAAACAAAGCCCACGCAGCACAGCGTGAACGAGCTGCGCAGGATAGGCATCCAGCCGGACGTCATCGTCTGCCGCTCGCAGTACTCTGTGGGCGACGACCTTCGCGAAAAGATAGGGCTCTTTTGCAGCGTACCCGCGGACTCTGTCTTTGTAGCGATAGATTCAGACTCCATCTATCGTGTGCCGATAGTGCTCCATTCGCAGAAGTTCGACACTCTCGTGCTCAAAAAGCTCGGGCTTTCCGCAAAGGGCGCTCCCGACATGAAGGACTGGAAAGATTTTCTCCATAAATACGACACGAGAAGCGGCGAGCTGACAGTCGCCCTCGTTGGAAAATATACCGAAATAAAGGACGCCTATCTAAGTGTCAACGAAGCGGTAGCCCACGCGGGCATCGCGCACGGAGTGAAGGTGAAGATGCTTCCGGTCAGCTCCGAAGATTTGGAGACCGGAGACGCAAGCGAGATACTTTCCGCGGCCGATGCGATACTTGTGCCGGGCGGCTTCGGCCAGCGCGGTGTGGAGGGCATGATAGTCGCGGCTCAGTACGCCCGCGAACATAACATACCATATCTTGGCCTCTGCCTCGGGATGCAGGTCTCCGTCATAGAGTTCGCGCGCCACGTCCTCGGATGGACCGACGCCAACAGTCTTGAGATGGACGAAAATACGACGCATCCCGTCATACATCTCATGGAAGAGCAGAAAAATATTGCTGAAATAGGGGGCACCTCGCGCCTCGGCGCCTACCCGTGCCAGATAAGCGCAGGCTCAAAGGCTGAAAAAATCTACGGGGCGAACAGTATTGAAGAACGTCACCGCCACCGTTTTGAGTTCAACAACGATTACATAAACGAGTTTGCCGCGGCCGGCATGAATGTTGCCGGCGTATGCCCTACCGGCGGGCAGGTCGAAATAATGGAAAATGTCAATCATCCGTGGATGGTAGGCGTCCAGTTCCATCCTGAGTTCCTTTCGCGCCCAGTAAAGCCGCATCCGCTTTTTAAGGCCTTTATAGCGGCGGCTCTCGAGCTCCAGAAGAAAAACAAAAGGGGGTAATATCGAAATGAAGAAAAAAATTCTTGTCTGCGCGGCTCTCTCCGCGGTTCTCTTCTCAGCCGCCAGCGCCTTTTGCGCCGAGACGGCGGCTGCTCCTGCTGCGGCGCCCGCGCCAACAGTACAGGTGCCCGCTGCAACTGCTGCGGCTCCCGCTCCTGCGGCGCAGCCAGCTCCGGCTCCAGTCCCTGCCGTAGTTTCAACGGGAACGCAGAACACGATAATAGCGCCGGCGGTGGGCGCAGCTCCCGCGTTCAAGACGCTGGAACGCGTAGAGACAATAGTCTACGGCGCTCCCCGCGAAGGCGGAATGGTGGCCAGGCTCAGCGAAGTTGAAAAGACCGTCTTTGGACGCGAGCTTCCTGGAAGCCTGACGGAACGCCAGACCGCGCTACTTGATTTTCTGGAAAAGGGCACCGCGACGCAGCCCTCTCTGCTTTTTAAATTGTCAGTGGCCGAATGGGCCGTTGAACAGCAGATACATCCCACATGGGCGCTCTCAAAGAGAGTCGACATGATGGAGGGCGTTGTTGAAGGCTCCACGCAGGGAGGCCCGCTCGTCTCCCGCATAGAGCGTCTGCTTACGAAGCTCCTGCCAGACGGAGTGACCGCCACCCCCGTACTGCTGCCCAAAGAAAGCATAGTAAAGGGCGCGCTGCTGACGACCCTCTCCGTGAGGAACGTCAAAGTAAACGACATAATCATCTTGGGCCTCGTTGAGCCTGTATCCTACAACGGACAGCTCGTCGCCCCGAAGGGCAGCCGCGTCTTCGGCCATATCACAAAGGTGAAGCCTCCGCGCAGCTTCGGACGTTCCGCTGAGATAGAGCTGCAGCTTGATACGCTTGAGGTGCTCGGCCCCTCCGTAATTCCCATCAGCGTAGGCGAGGCCGCGAAAAAGGCGATGGATGCCGACAGCGGCGTGATAGGCGCGGCTGGCGCAAGCGTAGCTGGCGCTATCCTTCTTGGCCCTGTGGGGCTTGCCGGCGGCTTTTTGATCCGCGGCAACGACAAACAGCTCAAAGAAGGCACTCTCTTCTATGTTCAGACGGTAGGCGAGGCAAACGTGCTCTCCTACACGATACCGACTCAGATCACCCCGTTGTCGCAGCCTGAAGGCTCAGCGCCTCAGGGGACAAGCAATCGGCCGTAGGTTAAGGTTCCCTGTTGCAGAAGAAAATATCCAAAACCAAAATCATTCTCCTGACGGTTGTCGCTGTGACAGCCGTCGGGGTGTTTTATATGTGGCGCGACCTTAATCTGGACTCTATCAAAAAAGTTCCGATACCGGACGTCGTCGTCGAAAATCTTGACCTTAACCGCGTCATAAAGGGCGATACGTGGAAGTTCCGTTCCCCGCGCGTCGAACACAAGGAGGGCATGGTCTACGGAGATTCTATGGACGTCACAATCACCTCTCCCAACGGAAGGGTCTCCCATATCACAGCCGAAAAGGGCGTTTTTTCACGCGCGAACAACGACCTCACCCTTAAGAACGCCGTAGGCCGCATGCAGGAAAAAGATAAAGTCTACGACCTTAAATCAGGAAACGTCTTTTACGAGGCGGCGAAGGAAAACTGGCATTTCAGCGACGGCATAGAGCTTATCATCGGCAAGATAAAGGTGAGCGGCAAAAACGGGACCTACGATACAAAAAGCGGGGACTGCAAAATAACCAACGGAGGCCTCATCACATGGAGCGATTGATATTTAAAAATAAAATAACCAAAGGCCTGGCGCTCTTCGTCATCCTTTGTCTGGCCGCCTGCGCGCAGCCGGCAGCGGCTCAGACGGACGCCGCGCGGCAGACGGAACAGAGCAAACCGTATACTCCCGCCTATGAGGAACTGCTCGCGCCCGGCGCCAAATCAAACGCGGACGACATGGCAGTTCCGCTGAAGCCGTCCGCGCCCGCAAGCGCCGCCGTCGAGCAAGAGGCTTCCGATGAGGAGGCGCCTGAGGCGCCGAAGACCCCGCAAAACGAGGTCTTTCTTGACGCGGACGAGGTGAGCTACGGAGAAAATACGGGGCTTGCCACCGCGGAGGGCAACGTAAAGATAACCAACAAACAGGTGCGTCTTTTTGCGCCCTACGCCGAATACAACGCAAATACGAACATCGTCGACGCCTACTCCGATCACCGTGAGAACGTCGTCATCTTCTCCGGCGGGGACAAATTTACCGGCAAGCATCTCAAATACAACATGGAGACGCGGCGTGGAGTGCTGACGCAGGTCTCCGGTAAATCCGAAGCCATGTACATGCAGGGCGGCACGGTGAAGCTGATGCCGCTTGAGGACGCGATAAAGCAGGGCATCGTAAACGCGCCCAGGAAGAAAAAGAGCAGCCAAAGCGAAGACGTAGCGGAATGGCTCGGCGTTACGTCGACCACCTGTGATTTTACGAACCCGCATTATCGTCTAGTCTCAAAGAAAGTCATCGTCTATCCCGGCAAGAAGACGGTCATCAAAAAGCCGAAGTTCTATATAGGCAAAACGCTCATCATGCCGTACCCGTTCGACTATATCGTAAACAGCAAAAAGAACAAAAACGACATCATGCCCATCCTGCGCTTTGACTCAAACAAAGGAATGGGCTTCGGTATCAAGGGACCGATAGACATGGGCGAATGGGGCGAGCTGGACCTTGCCACAGTCTATTGGACGAACGACATCTGGGAGGCCAAGATCGGCTACCAGTACGAAATTACGGACGGCCTGACAGCCTTTGCCGCGACGAACCGCCTGTACAACTCCGACGAAAAGGAGATACTCTGGCGCCCGAACTGGGGCGTCAAGTACGCAAAAAGCGGCTGGGAGGCAAAACTTTGGTGGTCAGAGCGCGAGCTCGTCACCACGGAGATGGTGCCCGGCTACGAAGAGCGCTTCAACGTATGGCGCAAGCCCGAATTTCTGCTTTACACGCCGTGGGTGAAAGACGGCGTCACAGGCGGCCAGTTCAGAGGAGTCGGTATCTGGGGAACCTATCAGGACAACCGCGGCTCCGCGGGGCAGTGGATAGACCGCTACGCGCTCGGCGTTGAATATAACGGCAACCCGACGTGGTCCATCGGCTTTCTGAAACCGTTTTACGGCGCGCGCTACATGGGCTACCATTACTCCGAGCCCGACCAGAATCAGGATGTTTCGGAGGCCTGGTTTGGATTTAATTATAAGATCGGCGCATTTGACTTCAACAGCTACTACTTCCGCAGATGGGTCGGCGGAGCAAGCCCCATGGGCTGGGACGCCTACTCGGAGAATAAAGATATATATCAGACGGTCGGCTTTCCTCTGCCTCTTGGCGCCTCTTGGGAGAAATGGTATTTGTCGGTCACCGCGGCCTATAATTATATAACGGAAGAGATAGGCTCGATGCGCTATACCATCACCTATGACAAGCACTGTATGACTTGGCAGGCTTGGTATCTCGACAACAGATCAGGAGACGAAAAGAAGTTCGGCCTTACATTCTTCATCAACGCCTATCCGGAATACAAGCTTGAACTTGGCTCCGATACGACGGGCGCAAAAGAGGACGATTTCTAAATTTTTTAAATTTTACAAAGGAGAAACAATATATGAAAATAGTTGTTTTGTACGGCGGCACGAGCCCGGAGCGCGAGGTATCGCTCAACTCAGGTGTTGCGGTTGCGGATGCTTTGCGCGAATTTGGCTACGAGGTCGAAGCCTATGACATCACCTCGATACGCACATTTATAGAAAAGTGGCCCAGCTTTAAAGCGGACGGCGTTTTTATCGCGCTGCACGGCGGCTGGGGCGAAGACGGCAGGCTGCAGGCCGTGCTTGAAGCCTTCGAGATACCCTATACCGGCTCTGGCCCGGAGGCCTCGATGCTTTCGATGGATAAGAGCGCGGCGAAGCTAGTCTTTATAAACGCCGGTATACCCGTGCCGGAGGGTTTTATAGCCACGAAAGAAAACGACGCGAGGGACGCGGCTGAAAAATTCCTGAAAAAATACGGCAAGATAATAGTCAAGCCAAACGGCAGCGGGAGCACCGTAGGCGTGACGCAGCTCACCGACATCGGAGGCTACGGCGCGGCGCTTGCGCTTGCGTGGGAATCGGAGCCGAAGGCGCTGGTCGAGCAGTTCATCGAGGGAGAAGAACTTACCGTCCCCGCCTTTGAGGATGCAGTGGAGGGCCTCCGCGCTCTGCCCGCGATACACATCAAGCCAAAGAGCGGCTATTACGATTACAAAAATAAATATACGGCCGGCAACACGGAATATGTCTGCCCAGCGGACTTCTCCTGCGAGATATCGCAAAAAATCGCGGAGTACGGCGCCGCCGCCCACAGGGCGCTCGGCTGCAGCTCATACAGCAGAACGGACCTGCGTCTTGCGCCGGACGGAGGCCTGTTCGTCCTTGAATTGAACACTGCGCCAGGCATGACCTCTACAAGCCTTGTGCCAAAGGCGGCAAAGGCCGCCGGGATGTCATTCGGAGAATTTCTTGACAAAGTGATCAAAAATTCTTTTTCAAAATAAATAAAATCAAAAAATAAAGAGGGGCGCGCAGGCGTCCCTCATATTTTTATGCTTTGTCGGCGAGTCGTTTTGACTTCGGTCAGGCTACTTGAGCTGGATCTTTTCGACCTTCAGATGACGGATGCCGCGCGGTGTGCGCACCATGACTTCGTCGTCGACCCTTTTGCCCATTACAGCCTTGCCGACCGGGCTTGCCGCCGATATGCGGTTTTCTTTGATGTCGGCCTCTTCGGTGCCGACCAGCGTATAAACGAACTTCTTTTTCATGTCGAGGTCTTCGAGCGTAACAGTGGTGCCAAGGCTGACGAGGCTTGTGTCTACGTCCTGCGTTTCTACGATCTGCGCTTTGCTCAGCTGATACTCCAGAAGCAGCACTCGGTTTTCAAGTTTTTCCTGCTCTTCCTTCGCCGCGTGATACTCCGCGTTCTCGCTGAGGTCTCCAAATCCGCGAGCCTCTTCGAGCTTAGCCGCTATTTCATATCTTCCTTCGCTGCGAAGGGAGACAAGTTCAGCCTTAAGCTTTTCATAGCCCTCGCGCGTCATTACAACTTTATCTTCTGCTTGTTTAGCCATTTTAACCCCACCTAAGAGTAACAATTCTCAATTCTTAAGAATTTTAGCAGATATATGGCAAAATATCAAACGGCTTTAACGCGACGGGCAGCTGGCCGCGTAAATTTACAAAATTTATGCGGACGTCTTTGGAATAAATATTTACGGCTTTTTTATTTTTATCTATTAGAGTATAATGGGCAGCTAAATATTTAATCAGGGCAGTGATCTACGATGGATAAAATTACTGATTTCGAGCAGGCCAGACTGCTTTATATCCCGCAGCTTCCTCCAGCGCTCCAGCACGGCGCCGCCGTGGAGGAGCGCTGCTTGGGGGCCACGGTGGCTGCGGGCGGCGAAGAAGAGATAGCCGCGTTATTTCCAGAGATATTCGGACTTCCGCGCGTTTGTTTTGATCAAAGGGCCGAACGGGCGGAGGGCGCGCCTTTGGCCGTTGGAGTAGTGTTTTCAGGAGGTCAGGCCCCCGGCGGCCACAATGTCGTCTCCGGCCTTTTCGACGGCATAAAATCAATAAACGGCGCAAGCCGCCTCTACGGTTTTAAAAACGGCCCGGATGGGTTGATCGCGAATAAATACATTGAGCTGGACGCGCCGTTAGTTGACCGCTACCGCAACACCGGCGGCTTTGACATGCTCTGTTCAAGCAGGACGAAACTTGAAAGGCAGGAGCAGTTCGACGCCGTTTTCGCAAATGCGGCGGCGCTTGCGCTCTCCGCTATCGTCATAATCGGCGGCGATGACTCAAATACGAACGCCTGCCTTCTTGCTGAAGATTTTGCAAGGCGCGGAAGCGCTCTGCGCGTCGTCGGCTGCCCAAAGACGATAGACGGCGATTTGAAGAACGAATACATCGAAACCAGTTTCGGTTTTGATACGGCAAGCCGCGTCTACTCAAACCTCATCGGCAATATTTGCCGCGACGCGCTTTCCGCCGGAAAATACTGGCATTTTATAAAGCTTATGGGACGTTCGGCTTCGCACCTGACGCTTGAATGCGCGCTGCGGACGCACCCGAACGTCGCTCTCATATCGGAAGAGATAAGGGCGAAAAACATTCCTCTTTCGCAGATAGTGGACGAACTCGCCGCGGTGGTAGCGGCAAGGGCCGGCGAAGGGAAAAATTTTGGAGTGGCGCTCGTCCCCGAAGGGCTTATTGAATTCATACCAGAGATAGGCGTGCTGATAGACGAGCTGAACGACATTTTCGCAAAACGCGGCGCAAGGATAGACGCGCTCGAGGATGTCGACAGAGAGAGCTACATAACTAAATATCTGTCGGCAAAATCAGTCTACGTTTATCAAAGCCTGCCGGAAAGGATACGCTTTCAGCTCTGCGCCGAACGCGACCCGCACGGAAACGCGCAGGTCTCAGTCGTTGAGACGGAAAAACTGCTCGCGGATATGGTGCGCGAACGTCTGCGCGCCATGATGCGCGAGGGGCGCTATAAAGCCTCCTTCCACCCGGCTTTTCACTTTCTTGGCTATGAGGGGCGCTGCGCCGCGCCGTCGAACTTTGACGCCAACTACTGCTACGCGCTTGGCTATAACGCGGCCGCGCTCATAGCCGCTGGCAGAAGCGGTTATATCTCCTGCATCTGGAATATGGAGATGCCTGCGTGTGAGTGGAAGTGCGGAGGCGTTCCGCTTACCGCCATGATGGACATGGAGCGCCGCAAGGGCGAGATGAAGCCGGTCATCAGAAAGAGTTTGGTGGACTTAGAAGGCGCGCCGTTCAAATATTTCGCGGCTCGACGCCAGCTGTGGACGAAGGGTGAGGATTATCTCTACCCGGGCAGCATACAATATTTCGGGGCGCGAAAGCTCTGCGACGATATCTCGGAGACTCTCAAACTTGAAAAGGGAGCGCTGCGCGCATAAGCTATACCAAGAGCGGTAAAATATCAATCGGCTTTGGTGCTTGACATTGAGCGCATTTAGTAGTATAAATCCTTCCAATGAACTTAATATTCTTGACGCTATGAAGGGGATAGTAAGGTTCATCTTCTTAACAGAGAGAGGCTTGTCACGCTGCAAGGGCCTTTAAGAGATGAGCGCCGAAGACCACCCCAGAGCGGACGCCGAATCGCGGCAACAGGTCGCGGGTAAGGCGTATGGGTGCGCCCAGCACAGCGCAAAGAGGGCCGTCATCGTGCGGCCGAAACGGAGTGGAACCGCGTCGTTGTTTATAATGCCGCCTCCTGTACAGAGTTGTACAGGGGCGGCTTTTTTAATAATCTAAAAGGAGGAATAATTATGGGAGTAATCGAAAGGTACCGCGAACTTTTGCCTGTTACGGACAAGACGCCGGCCATCACGCTGGGCGAGGGATCGACGCCGCTGGTGCGTCTTGGCGGCCTCAGCGAAATGCTCGAGATAGAGCTTTACGCGAAGCTCGAAGGCTGTAACCCGTCCGGGTCGTTTAAAGACAGGGGCATGGTAATGGCCGTCGCCAAGGCGCTTGAGGGCGGAGCGTCCGCTCTTGTCTGCGCCTCTACGGGAAACACCTCCGCATCCGCCGCGGCTTACGCCGCCGCCGCTTCTGTGCCGTGCTTTGTTCTGCTGCCCGCGGGCAAGGTGGCTCTTGGAAAGCTCGCGCAGGCTCTAATGTATGGCGCGAAGGTGATTGCGGTCAACGGAAATTTTGACAAGGCTCTTGAAATGGCGCGCGAAGCGGCTGAAAAGGAGGGTTATGCCATCGTGAACTCCGTCAACCCGTACCGGCTATGGGGCCAAAGAAGCGGCGCGTGGGAGATATGCGAAGCTCTAGGCAAAGCGCCAGATCTGCACGCGATACCTGTGGGCAACGCGGGAAACATCAGCGCCTACTGGGCCGGATACAAACAATATAACGAGCTTGGAAAAATAGAAAATATGCCGCGCATGATGGGCTTTCAGGCATCGGGAGCCGCGCCGCTGGTCACAGGAAAGCCGTGCCCCGCGCCTGAGACGGTCGCCACGGCGATACGCATCGGAAACCCCGTGAGCGCGCATCTTGCAAAGGATGCCGTGGCAGAATCGCACGGCGAATTCAACTCTGTGACGGATGAAGAGATACTTGCCGCGCAGCTTATTCTTTCGTCTAAGGGCGGCATCTTTGCTGAGCCTGCGTCGTGCGCGCCGCTTGCCGGGCTTATCAAGCTGAAAAAAGAGGGAAAGCTCGCGCGCGGCCTGACGGCCGTCATGATACTCACAGGCAACGGTCTCAAGGATCCGGATACGGCGATGTCGCAGGTGGGCCGTCCCGTTGAGATAGGCGACAATATCGAAGAACTGCTCGAGGTGATGAAAAGTTGAAGCCGCTCATTTCTCTGCGCGTTCCCGCAACCAGCGCGAACCTCGGCTCGGGTTTTGACACGATAGGAATGGCGGTCTCGCTTTATAACATTTTTAAGGTGACGGAGCTGCTGCCGGCAGGAGAGTTCAAGGTAGAGGCGCACGGCGAAGGCGCGCGCGAGCTGTCGTCAGCAAAGGCGAACCTCGTCGTCCAGTCCTATGAGCGCACCTGCGAGCGCTGGAATGTAAAAGGGCCGGGATTTTCTTTGTGGTGCCACAACATAATCCCGTTGTGCCGCGGGCTTGGAAGCTCGGCCGGAGCCGTGGTGGCCGGCGTGCTGATAGCAAAACACTTAACCGGCTTCAACGCGGACGAGGACGAACTTCTGCGCGCAATGACGGTCATTGAGGGCCACCCCGACAACGTCGCTCCCTGTTTTCTGGGGGGGATGGTCGTAAGCTGCTGGGACGGCCGCGACCTGCGCTATGTAAACCTTCCAGCTCTGCCGCCCGAGGTGCTCTGCGTAGCTGCCGTGCCGGACGCTCGCGTAAAAACTTCAGACGCGCGCAGAGCGCTTCCCAAAGAGGTGCCCTTTGAAGACGCGGTCTTCAACGTCGGGCGCGCGGCTCTTCTTACAGCGGCGTGGGCGACGGGCCGATGGGACTATCTAAAATGGGGTATGGACGATAAACTGCACCAGCAGTACAGAAGCAAACTTTTCTCCGGCGGCGAGGTGATATTCTCGCGTGTGGAAGAGCTGCCGGAATGTCTCAGCGTCGCGATAAGCGGCTCCGGCCCGAGCGTCATTGCGCTCGTAAAAGGCCCCGCGCAGCGCGTGGCGGAGGCTATGTGCCGCACCTTCACCGAATACGGCGTGCGTTCGCAGTATTTCGTACTGGACGGGAGCGCGCAGGGCGCGAGAGTGGACCTTTCGATGGAGCTTTCCGATGAACTTAAAAAAATTGGAGGCGGAAAATGATGGAATGGGAAAAATTGCCCCTTACCGTACTTAAATTCGGCGGCAGCTCCGTCGCGGATTCGGAACGTATGCTGCATGTTGCGAAACTGGTGAAAAAATTTCGCGACGAGGGCAGCCGCGTCGCCGTTGTCGTCTCCGCGATGGGCAACATGACGGACGATCTCCTTGCGCTGGCAAGCGACGTGGCGACGGAAAAAGACGGCCGCGAGCTGGATCAGCTGCTTGCCACCGGCGAACAGCAGAGCGTGGCTCTGCTTGCTCTCGCGCTGAAGCAGTTTGGGCTGCCCGCGCAGTCTTTCACCGCGCAGCAGGCTGGCATCCGCGCGCAGGGCTTCCCGATGGAGGGGCGCATCTATAGGATAGAGCCGGCCGCGGTCGAAAAGGTGCTAAACGAAGGCGCAGTAGCCGTGATCACGGGATTTCAGGCGATAACGGACGCGGGCGACGTCATAACGCTTGGCAGGGGCGGCTCCGACCTTTCGGCGGTGGCTCTTGCCGCCTCGCTTGGCGCTTCGTCCTGCCGGCTCTTGAAGGACGTGGCCGGGATATACACCGGCGACCCGAGAGTCGTAAAAAAACCGCGCAAACTTAGCTATATGGGTTTTGACGAGTGCATGGAACTTGCCGTTCAGGGTGCGGGAGTGCTGCAGGCGCGCAGCGTCGAGATGGCGGCGCGCTACAACATCCCGCTTTACGTCGGTTCCAGCTTTGTAGAAGAGGAGGGTACATGGGTTATGAGCAATCCCGTAACGGAAGGGTTAATCGTAAAGGCTGTAGTGCATGACCTTAAGGTCGCAAAAGTAGTGCTTCTTGGGGTGCCGGACATTCCAGGGGTTGCTGCGCGGCTCTTCGCCGAGCTTGCCGACAACGGCGTCGGTGCAGAGATGATAATACAGAACAACATGAGCGGCGGCGTCAACGACATCGGATTTCTCGTCAAAAAGACGCATCTTGAAGCGGCAAGCCAGGTTTGCCGCAAGATATGCCGCGACATAGACGCGCAGGGAGTATCTTTCGACACCGAGATAGCGCGCGTTTCGATAGTCGGCGCCGGCATCGCGAACCATCCCGAAGTGCCGTCGAAGATGTTCTCGATACTGGCCGAGGCCGGCATCAACATAGACATGATAGCCTCCACCTCGCTAGCCGTCACCTGCATCGTCGGCAGCTCTCGAGCTGAGGACGCTGTGCGCGAGCTGCACGACCATTTCATAGACGAGGCGGCGTTCTGATGGACGGCAAGAGAGTAGCGGTACTGGGCGCCACTGGGCTTGTAGGGCGCGAGATGCTCTTTACGCTGGAGCAGAGAAATTTTCCCGTATCTGAACTCATACCTCTTGCCTCGCCGCGGTCGGCGGGCAAAACGATAAAATTTCGCGGCCGCGATGTGACTGTACGCGCCGTAACGGAAGACTCGTTCAAAGGAGTGGACATCGCCATCTTCTCGGCGGGCGGCAAGGCCTCAAGAGAATGGGCGCCGGTCGCGGCCGGCGCCGGCGCGGTCGTCATCGACAACAGCTCCGCGTGGCGCATGGACCCGGACGTGCCGCTCGTCGTGCCCGAGATAAACCCGCAGGACATCGCGCTTGCGAAAAAGGGCATCATAGCGAACCCAAACTGTTCTACGATACAGGCGGTGGTTGCGCTTTACCCGCTGCATCTGGCGGCCGGGCTGAAATATATAAACGTCAGCACCTACCAGTCCGTCGCGGGCACAGGCAAGGCGGCAATAGAATCGCTGCGCGACGGAGCGAAGGCTTCGATAAAGGGTGAAAACTACCATGACGAAGTCTACCCTCACAGCATCGCCTTCAACCTGCTGCCGCAAATAGGCCCGTTTGACGACGAGGGCATCTCCGAAGAGGAATGGAAGATGGTCAACGAATCGCGTAAGATAATGCACCTGCCAAATCTGCGCGTAAGCGGCATCACCGTCCGTGTTCCCGTATTTCGCGGGCACGGCGAGAGCGTGACGGCGCAGTTTGAGCGCCCCATCACGCCGGAAGCCGCGCGCGAGATATTAAAAAAGGCGCAGGGCGTAGTCGTCCGTGACGATCCCAAAAACGCGGAATATCCTATGCCGGTCGACGTGGCGGGCCGCGACGAGGTCTGCGTGGGGCGCATCCGCCGCGACACAGGGCTTGACGGCGCGCTCGCCATGTGGGTCGTAGGCGACAACCTTCGCAAGGGCGCGGCGCTCAACGCGGTGCAGATAGCGGAGAAATTGCTGTAACTTTTTTCTTTGACAAAAAATCATAAATAAAAAATTCAAAGGCCGCGGTTTTCTTCGGCCTTTGGATTTTTTTGACGTCATCATTATGCTGGTATAAAATATACGGATATGTTGAGAATGAGGTGCGGCCGTGAAGCTTTCTGAAATTATGGAAAAAATAGAAAAAAGAATGCCCAAACGCTGGGCCGAGGAATGGGACAACCCAGGGCTTCAGGCGGGCAGCGCGGATAGCAACGTGCGGAAGATAGCGCTTGCGCTCGACGCCTCCGACGCGGCCGTTCACGAAGCGGCGACTGCCGGTTGTCAGCTTCTTTTTACGCATCACCCGATACTTTTTCGTCCGATCAGATCTGTCACCGACGAAAACTACGCAGGGCGCGCCGTGACCGCCGCTATACGTGAGGGCGTAGCCATCTACGCCGCTCATACCAACTGGGATTCGTCCCCCGAAGGCGTCAACTTTACCCTTGCGTCGCTTCTTTGCCTTAAAAATTTATCTCCTCTTGCGCCAAGCGCGGGCGGCGCATGGGGAATGGGCGCCGTGGGCGATTTTGACGCGCCTGTAGACCTTAAAAAACTAGCTGCGCTTTTAAAAGAACGATGGCGGCTTTCCAACTTTACTCTCTACGGAGACCCGCGGCGTGAAATAAAGCGCGCGGCCATAGGCGGCGGCGCCTGCCAGGAATTTTGGCGCGAAGCAAAAGCCTTGGGCGCTGACGTATTCATCACGGCGGACCTCTCCTACCATTTTAGGGAAGAGGCGGCGTCTGCTGGGCTTCTTCTTGCGGCCTGCGACCACGGCGAGATGGAAAGAGCGTCGCTTGCTTCGCTTCGCGGCATAATAGAAAACGAGACCGGTCTTCCAGTGGTTCTGCTAAACGAGCCGGGCATACCGTTCTTCCACGGATAGATTAAGCATACAAATAAAAATCCAACAGGTTTTTATATAGAAAGGATGTTTTTTATGGACGAGAGAAAGAGGATATTCAGCGGAATGAGGCCCACAGGGCGCCTGCATTACGGACACATGGCGGGAGCGCTCATAAACTGGGTGAAGCTGCAAAACGAATACAACTGCTTCTGGGGCATAGTCGACTGGCACGCGATGATGTCCGATTACGCTGACCCGAGCCATGTAAAAGAGAACTGCTACGAGATACTTCTTGACTGGCTCGCTGTCGGCGTCGATCCTGAAAAATCTTCGATATTCATCCAGTCGCACGTCAAACAGCATGCGGAGATACACTTGGCGCTCTCCATGATAACGCCTCTTGGCTGGCTCCAGCGCTGCCCGACCTATAAGGAACAGATACTGAACCTCAACAACAAAGACCTTTCAACATACGCGTTCCTGGGCTATCCCACTCTGATGGCGGGCGACATCGTGCTTTATAAATCATGGGGCGTGCCGGTCGGCGAGGATCAGAGCGCTCACCTTGAACTGACGCGCGAGATCGTGCGCCGTTTCAACGGCTTCTACGGCGACGTATTCCCAGAGCCGGAGACGCTCCTGACCCCTGTAGCAAAGATGCCGGGCACCGACGGCCGCAAGATGAGCAAATCCTACGGCAACTCGCTGCAGATAGCTGAAAATATGGACGAGATATGGGCGAAGGTGCGCACGATGATGACCGACCCCGCGCGCGAAAGAAAGACCGACCCCGGGACGCCGGAGAAGTGCCCCGTCTGGGACATCCATAAATTCTTCAACAAAGACGCGCAGGAGCTTTCAGAGCTGCACGAGGGCTGCACAAAGGGCGCCTTCGGCTGCGTCGAATGCAAGAAAAAGCTTATGGTGCACCTATCTGCGATGATGGACCCGATCCAGAAGCGCCGCGAAGAGCTTGCAAAACAGCCCGACTATCTGCGCTCGATACTTGAAGAGGGCGCAAAAAAGGCCCGCGTGGTCGCCGCCTCCACAATGGACGACGTATACAGCGCGATGAACCTCGTACATTAGGGGAACTTTGTGCCTGACGAAATAATCGCCGAAAACGCAGCAGGACAGAACGCGCCCGGATTTGAAGTCCGCTTGGGCAGCTTTTCCGGGCCGCTCGATTTACTGTGCCATCTTGTTGAGTCGCGCGAGCTTGACGCCGTGAAGCTGAACATCACAGAGCTCGTCTCGCAGTATATAAGCTTCCTCGTCACGGCGAAGGGCGCGACGCTCAACGAGCTGGCGGAATTTTTTACCTTCGCAAGCCGTTTGCTTTTGCGAAAGGTACATTCGCTTTTGCCCGGCGCCGAGCCGGAGGAGCTAGAGGAGCTTCCCGCGGACGACTACATCGAAAGCCCCGAGGAGCTGGCGGCCATCATCGCGCGCTACAAGCCGTACAGGGCCGCGGCGCGCCGCCTTGCGGCCGCTAAGGAAAACAGAGAAAAATATTTCGTCCGCGTCATAGACGAAGAGGACAACTATTACTACGACATCGGAGACCTTGAAACGCTCGCCGCAAAATGGTGGGAGACGCTCGCACGCTACGAAGAGCGCACTCAGGCCGATAGATACGAGAGCGAAGAGATGATCTGGGACGAGATACCGGACGCGATGCCGGAGGAACGTCAGATAGAAGAGCGTATGAACGAGCTTCTTTCAGTCGTGCGCGGGCGCAGGCAGACGCTTGGCGAGCTGCTTTCCGACAGAAACCCAAAGACGCTAATAGTGACGCTGCTCGCGCTGCTTGAGATGTCGCGGCTTGGCCTCGTCCACATAATACAGACAGAGACGCTGGGAGGCGTGGAAATTGCAGCCTACTGATGAAAATGGAAGTTTAGGGCTTTTGGAGCGGCAGATAGAGGCGCTGCTTTTCGTCTCGCCTCAGCCGGTCTCCACTGAAACGTTGGCCGACCATCTGGGCATCTCCGCTGAACGCGCTGAAAAGGCGATAGCCGCGCTGAAACGCTGCTACGCTGCGGGGCGCGGACTTGCCATAATAAACGCCGGCGGCTGGCAGATGACGACGGCGCCCGACCTTGCGGACGCGGTGGAGAGCTTTTCGTCATACCTTTCAATGCAGCGCGTGCGGCTGAGCCGTGCTGCGCTTGAAACACTCTCCGTCATCGCCTACAATCAGCCCATCACGATGGCGGAGATAGAAGAGATACGTTCCGTGCGCTGCGACCGCGTCGTGGAGACGCTACTGAAAAACGGCCTCATAGACCGTCCCAGGCGCGAAAACCGTAAAAAGACGCAGCGCCGCTACAGAACGACGAGCAAATTTCTTGAAATATTCGGCCTCGCGTCAATAAGCGCGCTCCCCACACTGGAAGAGCTGCGCGAGGAGTACGCCGACGAAGAGGCCGCCGATACGCCGGAGGATCCGGCCGAAGAGCCTATGGAGGCAATGACAGATGAGTGAAGATAGCATCCGTTTAAACAGGTATCTTGCGATGTGCGGTGCGGGCGCGCGCCGCAAAGTAGAAGAATTTATAACTGCGGGAAGAGTGACCATAAACGGCCAAACCGTCACAGAACCGGGGCGTCAGGTATGCGAGAACGACGCGGTGACGCTTGACGGACGTCCCGTAAGCCCGGTGGAGGAGACATACCTCATCTTCAACAAGCCGGCCGGCATCCTCTCCGCTGTGGAAGATTCGCGCGAGCGCACCGTCATAGACATTCTGCCGCCCGCTATGGACAGGCTGAGGCTATTTCCCGTAGGCAGGCTTGACCGTGACAGCGAGGGGCTGCTCATCCTCACCAACGACGGAATGTTCTCGCAAGAGCTGATACATCCGAGCAACGGATTTACAAAGACCTATGACGTTGAGCTGCGCAAGCCGCTTGACGAGCCAAAGCTCATCCAGTGGGCGAAGGGCGTAGAGGCGGAGGGGCATTTTTTAAAGCCGATCTCCGTGAGACGGCTTGCAAAAAGCCCGATGCAGTGCTGCTTCGAGGTGGTGCTGGGCGAGGGGATAAAGCGCGAGATACGCCTCATGGCGCGCGCTCTTGACAACGACGTGCGGAGCCTGCGCAGAAGAAAGATTGGCAAGCTTACGCTGAAAGAGCTGGAGCCGGGAAAATTCGTCTCCGTCAGCCGCGACGAACTGTGGAGCTACATAAAAGAGGGGCGCACGGTCTAGCAAAAAGCGCCGTGCGCCGCGGCCTTATTCGTTCAGCATCCCTTCGGGCCAGCTTTCGTTTGTTCTCATGTTTTGCAGCGCATGCACGATGTTGCTTTTGAACTCGGGCACCTCAGCTTCAAGCGCCGCTACTATTTCCTTTGTGCTTTTTCTCTTCGACTTGTCGCCGAACGGGCAGCAGGCGCTTATGACCGGCAGCGAAAGCCGCGTCGCCTCAAGCGCTATGAGCCTTTCTTCGACGTAGACTAAGGGGCGTATGACGCGCATCTTTGTGCGGCTCATAAAAAGGTGCGGGTGAAAGCATTTGAAGCGTCCGCCGTAGAGCAGGTTCATCAAAACAGTCTCCGCGGCGTCGTCCTTGTGATGGCCGAGCGCGATGACGCCGCAGCCGAGCGCCGCCGCCTGATTTGCCAGTATGCCACGCCTCATGTTCGCGCAAAGGCTGCAAGGCGAGCGTTCCTCCCGCTCCTTCATTATCTGATAGGTCGGGTGCATGACGACGGTCACGGGAATATCAAGCGCCTCCATGTAGGAAAAAAGCTTTTCTGGCTCCATTGCGCCGTTTGACTGATCTATGAGGCAGGCCTGCAAAGTAAAATCTACAGGGCTGCGTTTTTTCAGGGCGGCAAGCGCAAGCGAGAGCAGAAGGCTGTCCTTTCCGCCGGAAAGGCCTATAAGTATTCTGTCGCCGGCCCTTATCATGCTATAATCCCTTATAGCTTCCCCGGCGAAGCGGGATATTTTTTTAGACAGGGGATATGTTTCCATAAAATCGTGTTTCAGGCAAAAGGCCTCCTTTTTAGCTCTGATACATTTAATATCCTATCATATTGAATAGGCGGAAGATACGACGTAATGAAAAAAAATCAGATCATTCTGGCCGGAACGAACTTACTTTTTTCGGACGCGCTCCGGCTGGTTTTAGAAAACGACGGAAATTATACAGTAACTGTAGACAGCGCCTCCGAAACAGAGGCGGTAAAAAATTTATCGGCCGCTAGGCCTGACGTCATGGTACTCTATCAGCCGCAGCCGGCGCTAGGATTGATAGAGGCTCTTCGCGAGGCTGGACGCCGCGCAAAGGACATCCACGTACTTTTTATAGTTAAAGAGGCCACGGGCGATCTGCTGGCCTTTGCCGGAGAAAGCTCAAGCGTCGGCATCATGGACGAGAGCTCCTGCATGAAAGATTTCATGCAGGCTGTGCGCGCCATCGCGCGCGGCGAGCGCTATATCAGCCGCGCCGTGCTGTCGTCGGCCGGCGTCTGCGCCGAACGCAAAAGAGAGGACGATCCTTTGACCGAGGTGACGCCGCGCGAACGCGAGGTGCTCTATTGGCTCTCGCACGGCCTGACCAACAAAGAGATATCAGAGCGCATGATACTCTCTGAAAAAACTATAAAGAACCACGTGAGCCATATTTTAAAAAAATTGGAGCTGGCGGACAGGACTAAGGCCGCCGCGCTTGCGTGGCGCGAGGGATTGCCGCAGATTTCCGAGGAATTCTTTTCGCTTCGTGCACAGGCGATGTTAAAATAGGCGGTGTATGATAATATAGTTCTGTTTGACAGGGGAGGCATACTTTGACCGTCCAGAAGAGTTTTTCAATCTTTGTAATAATAGTGATGGCCTCGATTGCCGGCGTTCTATTTTTCAGTATAGACGCCTCTACTTTCGCCATGCTGAAACACGCGGACCCAGTGCTGCTTGCCTGCGCGGCGGGCCTTGTTGCGGTCGGATGGGTGCTGGATGCCTGCAAATTTATGGTGCTGGCCCGAGCTGCGGGAGAAAAACTTTCATTTAAATGCACAATAGAGGTCGTCTGGATAAATTATTTCGGCTGCGCAATCACTCCGATGCAAAGCGGCGGAGGCCCGTTTCAGATATACCTTCTTTACAAAAACGGCGTTTCAGTGGGCAAATCTGTGGCTATAACTCTCGTGCGCACTTTACAGATACTCTTTTTGCTGGCGCTTGTCGTTCCGTTCTCACTTTTAGCCGATCCCGAGATACTAAAAAAATATATCTACATGCGGTGGTATGTCTGCTACGTGGTCGTCTTTATCGGCATAAGCGCCTTTATGATGGTGGTCAGCGTCATAAGGCCCCAGTGGATAAAGCACTGGACGAACGCGGTGCTCGTCTGGGTCAAACGGCTCGGCGTGCTGAAGCCCAAATATCTGCTGATGGCGGTGCGGTGGGTCAATAAAGAGGTCGACGCCTACAACACGAACATTAAGTTATTCATCTCCACCGGCAAATGGTGGTTCATCTTTTCCATGTTCCTCGCCGCGGCGCATCTGTTCGTCTATATGTCGATCATGCCGTGCCTGATATTGGCCGCGGGTTTTCCAGTCAACTATACGCAGTGTATGCTCGCTGAATCGCTGCTCTTGTTTATGCTCTATTTCGTCCCAACCCCGGGCGCAAGCGGCGCCGCCGAGGGCGGAGCCGTCGCGGTATTCAGGCTCTTCGTCCCGTGGAGCGTTTCCGGCGTCATGGCGGTGACGTGGAGGCTGCTTTCGGAATATACCGGCATCGCGCTCGGCGCGTACATTATTGTCAAGATGCTTGGCTGGGGCGGAGCGAACAAGGTGATGAAGCACGAGGAGACTGTTATAGAAAATACAGAAAAGGCAGAAGAAGCTGAATATGAAAATAAGCAAAAAAGTTAGTTCGCTCGCGTTTAAGGGACGAGGCCTGTTTTGGGGATTTTTCGCGGCGGGGATATTGATCTTTCCCGGCCATTTTAATATTATCAGGTTCATCTGTGGGATCATTCTGGTGCTTTTAGGACAGCTGCTTCGCTTCTGGGCCGCCGGCTTCATTCCGAAATACCGTACCGAAACTATAGGTGCGCCAGTTCTCATCACATGGGGGCCGTACGCCTATGTCAGAAATCCTCTTTACGCCGGAAACGCTCTGATGGGGCTCGGCTGGTCGCTCATGGTGAGCTGGGGCTGGGTCGGCGCCTTCGCCGCGGCTTTTTTCCTGCTCTATTCGCTGATCGTCATCCCGGCGGAGGAATCTTTTCTTGGTGAAAAGTTCGGAAGCTCGTACACCGAGTACAAAAGCAAAGTGCCCGCGCTCTTTCCGATTTTGGGCGCGCCCCTTCGCGCTGCAAACCAGAACGCGCGCCCGTTTGACGCAGCTCAGGCATGGGCCGAGGAGATATATTCCATCCGCGTCAACATCGTCGTCACGGTAATTATTTTTATACGTCTTTTTCTGCTTTAAAGCATCATAAATTTGTCTGCGACCGGCTTGGTTATTTTTCTGTATATAGCCAGGCTGTCCAAGTCAACTATCATCCCGTCCTCTCCCGGGACGACCTTCGTCTGCGGCGTGTCGAGGTCCCGCAGATATTTTTCCCCTTCCGGCGAGGTCATCATGGCGCCTAGGTGAGAGAGCGTCGCCGTCTTTGGATGGAGCGTCGTCAGCAGCCCGCGCAGCTCTTCGATGGACATGTGGTCGAGGCGCAGTTTTCTGTTGGGGAAGGTGACGTTTATCGAAAGATACGAACAGTCCTCGTATCTCTTTGAAAAGCTCGGCAGTAGCCGCGTGTCGCTGATAAGGCCCCACTCCGGCAGTCCCGGGCCGCGAAAGACGTACCCGAAACAATCGACGCCGTGATGGAAGTGCGCCACAGGCTCCGCCGTGACGCCGCGGCCAAGCTCTATTCTCATTCCGTCTTCCGCTGTGGCCGTGCTGTGCGCCTTCGCCTGAGAATATTTCAGCACGACCGGGTCGCTGCCGTGCATTGCGTCCTGCGGCGCCACTAGCAGCCCTCGGTCTTCAAAGCCGCCCTGCGTCATACATTCTATCAGCACATTGGCGTCCGTGCTGTGGTCTATATGTTTATGCGTCAGCATCACAACGTCTATCGCGGCGCTGTCAAGCGCGGGCTGCGCCGCGCAGATTTGCGCGAGGCTGCCGGGGCCTGGGTCGACGACGCAGTTTATGCCGCCGTAGCGAAACCATATCCCTCCGGTGCTTCGCGCCTGCTTTATCATCGAGAAGCGGCCGCCGCTCGTACCGAGATACCTTAAAAAGTTCTCAGGATAGGAAAAGTCCGCCGCGTTATCGTGTTTTTTATCATCATTCATGAGCTGTCATCACCATCTATAAATATTTCCCTCTTTTTTAAGCTCCGCGCGCCGTTTTTCGTAGTCGGGGCAGTAGGTCTTTACGCGCCTCCAGAAGGCGCCGGAATGGTTCATCTCAAAGAAATGGCATATTTCATGGACCATCACATATTCCATAAGAGATTTCGGTACAAGCGCAAGACGGACGTTCAGCGTCATGGCGCCGGTGGTGGAGCAGCTTCCCCAAAGCGTTTTGGTCTCTTTTATGTGTACCGTCTTTGGCCCCGCGCCCATTTTTTTGCAGAGCGGAGGCAGTTCGCGGTGTATCAGCTCTTCCAGCCTGCGCGCGTACCATACTTCAAAGTTATGCCGTATCTTGGTTTTATCCTCGAAATCGCAGCAGAAAAAACGTCCGTCGCGAAGCTCTATCGGAGGCGTCGCAGCATAGCCGCATAATGTGAGCGGGAACAGTTCGCCGCGGAAGTAAAAAAGCTCTCCCTCCGCGTATTTATGGGACGGCGCTTTTGCACGCGTTCCCGCGTTTTTTATTTTTCTCAAAAAGCTCTCCGCGTTGTCTTTTAGCACGCGTTCAAGCTCCGCGGCGGGTGTGGCCTGCGGCGCGGCGATGAAGCAGCGGTTCTCCTCGTCAATGCCGAGCGAGATGCGGCTGCGTCTTGCGTTTCGCCTTATTTCAAAGTCAGTGCCGTTCATCCAGATATGATCCGCCATAATTACTCCTATAACGCTTAAAAGATGCTAATATTATAAGCGAAGTAAAGAAAAATTTTGCTGAGCAATATTGATTGGATAGAAATAAAAATAAGAGACGTACTAAGACGGAGAGATATTTTGTATAAGAACAGACCAATGATAAAAAAAGCGGACAGAAGCGCCTTTCTTCCCGTATGCCGTAAAGATATGGAGGCGCGCGGCTGGGACGAGCTGGACCTCCTCGTCATAACCGGAGACGCCTACGTCGATCATCCCAGCTTCGGGCACGCAATAATCGCAAGGTGGCTAGACGCGCACGGCTTTCGCGTAGGCGTCGTTTCGCAGCCCGATTGGCGCGCCACGGAAGATTTCGAAAAGATGGGGCGTCCGCGGCTTGGCATCATGCTCGCCGCCGGTAATCTGGATTCAATGCTCAACCACTACACCGCCTCCGGAAAAAAACGCCGCCGCGACGACTATACCCCAGGAGGCGTAAGCGGCAGAAGGCCCGACCGCGCCACCGTCGTCTACTCAAACAGAGTGCGTCAGCTTTGGGGCGACATTCCGCTTGTCATCGGAGGCATTGAGGCGAGCCTTCGCCGCTTCGCGCATTATGATTACTGGAGCGACAGCGTCAGGCGTTCGATGCTCACGGACAGCCGCGCGGATCTGCTCGTCTTCGGCATGGGAGAGCTTGCTTCGCTTGAAATTGCGCGCCGCCTTGCGGACGGAGCGCCGGTATCCTCTATCCGCGACATAGCGGGCACATGCTGGAAGACGCACGACGCGGAGGCGGCAAACGACGCCGTCACGCTCGATTCATTTGACGAGGTATCTTCAGATAAATTAAAATTCGCCGCCTCCTTCAAAAAATATTACGATGAGCAGGATTCTTTCAGAGGAAAAAGGCTCATCCAGGATCAGGGCGCATGGCACGTTGTGCAGAACCGCCCCGCGCGTCCGCTTACTACGCGCGAACTTGACCGAGTCTACGCTCTGCCCTACGCGCGCGCCTGGCACCCAGATTATGACGCGGTTGGCGGCGTACCAGCCTTCGCCGAGGTGAAATTCAGCATCACCAGCCACAGAGGATGCTTCGGCGAGTGCGGCTTCTGCGCGATAAGTTCGCATCAGGGCAGAATGATCCAGCGCAGGAGCGACGAATCTATGATCAAAGAGGCGGAGCTGCTGACGAAGCAGCCCGACTTCAAAGGCTACATCCACGACGTTGGAGGCCCCACCGCGAACTTCACCGCGCCGTCGTGTCCAGAGGCGCTAAAACGCGGGAGCTGCAAGGGGCGTTCATGCCTCTATCCGCAGCCGTGCCGCAGCCTGCGCCCCGATCACTCCGATTACATAGAACTGCTGCGCAAGGTGCGCGCCGTGCCGCGCGTCAAAAAAGTATTCATACGCTCCGGCATAAGGTACGACTATATGCTTGCCGACAAAAAAAATGACTTCCTCGAAGAACTCTGCAAATATCACATAAGCGGCCAGCTCAAAGTAGCGCCGGAGCACGTAAGTCCAGCGGTGCTGAAATACATGCGAAAACCAGCGCGCGCTGTGACGGAGGAATTTTTGAAACGTTACAACGAAATGAACGAGAAGCTCGGCCTGAAGCAGTTCATGGTGCCGTACTTTATGTCGGCCCATCCCGGCTCTACGTTGAAAGAGGCGGTGGAGCTTGCGGAGTTCATACGCGACAGCGGCCTGCGCCCCGAGCAGGTGCAGGATTTCACTCCGACGCCCGGCTCGCTTTCGACCTGCATCTACTACACCGGCGTCGACCCTGCGACGATGGAAAATGTCTATGTGCCAAAAGAGATGGAAGAGCGAAAGATGCAGCGCGCGCTTTTGCAGTATTGGATGCCGGAGAACCACGAATACGTCATAAAGGCGCTCATAAAGGCGGGGCGCAGAGATCTCATTGGCGCAGGAAGCCGTTGCCTCGTCAGATAGCAGCGCGCGGCGGCTTTGTTTTGAGTAATATTGCGCCTCGGTATGGACAATAGGCCGCTATGGTTATAAAATTTACAGGTGCGACATTGAAAAAGGGGATCATGGAAAGATCCGTATCCAATCAGGAGGTATGAATGTGAAAAAAACAGCTGTATTATTGCTGGCAATAGCGGCGCTCTTTGCCTTTGGCGCGATCTCATACGCCGCGGAAGACAAAGTCGGCTACGTTGATGATATGGGCGTCCTTCAGCAGTTCTCGAAATTCAAGCAGGCTCAGAAACAGCTTGACGAGCTTGGAAAGAAAAAGTCAAACGCGGCCAAGGCTGCCTTTGACAAGGAAAAGGACGAAAAGAAGAAGAGCCAGATAGTCCAGAATCTTCAGCTTGAGCTGCGCCAGGAAGAGACAAAGCTTATGAACCCGGTGCTCAAACAGGTAAACGACACAATAGCCGCGGTCGCGAAGAAAAAGGGCATCACGATAGTCGTGAACAAAGTGCTCGTATATTACGGCGGGATAGATCTCACGCCGGACGTAATAGCCGCTCTTAAGTAATTTTGACAGATAGAGGCCGTCTCCCCGAAAGGGCGAGGCGGCTTTTTCATGCCCTTTTGACTATGATTGACTTATGTTGACCTATAATATATAATCACTATTGGTTAAATTCGGGTTTTTCTTGCCCTTTTTTGGAAATGGAGTGAATAATGTGTCGGCATCCAGCCTTACTAGAAAAATAGAGGAATATATCGCCCAGCTTTTGGAAGATAACGGCGGAGGAATGATCTCGCTCAGAAGAAAAGATCTTGCCGAGCAGTTTGAATGCGTCCCAAGCCAGATAAATTATGTGCTCAGAAGCAGGTTTGCGCCTGAAAACGGCTTTATAGTCGAAAGCCAGCGCGGCGGTCACGGCTACATTCGAGTAGTCCAGCTGACATTTAAAAACTGCGAAGAAGAGGTCATACATTTAGAGGACCTTATCGGCAACAAGCTCTCGGAGCAGGAGTCGAAGCGCCTGATGATGAACCTTCAAAACAGAAAGCTGCTCACGGCGCGCGAACGCCTCTTGATAGAGGTGGCTCTGCGCAATCAGGAAGAGATGGGGCGCACGCTGTATGACATTTCAATATATAAACGGGAAATAATGAGGGCAGAGCTGCTAAAAAAGCTGCTCACGAGCCTTGCGTTGAGTTAGGAGGCGTAGTTTTATGCTGTGTGAACAGTGCGGAGTAAAAGAGGCGGAGATACATCTGGTAAATGTGGTAAACGGAGAGCGCCATTTCTCTCATCTTTGCAGAGAATGCGCCGGTACGAAGCTGAGGCTTGACGACGTTTCAAATATAATAAAAATGTCTTTCTCCCTTGACGGTCTCTCCAACATAGAAGAGGCTTTCAAGGAACTTGTCATGCCCGCTTTAAGAGGAATAGAGGTAACGAAAAAGAAGCGCCATATCTGTCCGCACTGCGGCTCAGTGCTGCCTGCGTCGATGTTTGCTGACAAAGAGGCGGACGATCTCTTCGATGAGATGAGCGCGGAGGATGTTAGGCATATCTCAGAACGCGCGGCTCCCATCTCCGCTGAAGAAGAGATGGCGGAACTTTCCAAAAAAATGGCGGAGGCCGTAAAAAAAGAGGAGTACGAGGCGGCGGCGAAATTCCGTGACCGTATCTTGGAACTCAAACATTCGGCCGCGCCGCAGGAGAAAAGAAACTGATGTGGAGCAATTTCACTGAACGCGGCAAGCGCGTCTTTCAGCTTGCGCACAAAGAGGCGCTCAGAATGGGGCACGACGTCATCGGCACGGAGCATATCCTTTTGGGGCTGCTCTACGACAACGACGGGCTTATAACAAAACTTCTCGCAACCTACAACTTAACGCCGGAACAGCTTGTAAAAGAGGTGGAGCATTACGCCGGCGCCGGTACGCCGCGTTACGGTTCGGTAGACCTCCCGATGAGCCCGCGCGCAAAATGCGTCATGGACCTTGCGATGCGCGAGGCAAGGCGCATGTCCGTCAATTACATCGGGACGGAGCACATCTTTCTTGCGCTGCTTGCAGAGGGCGAGGGAATGGCGGCGCGGCTGCTCATCTCGCACGGCATCGACCTTTCGGAATGCCGCGCGGCGGTCGTTGAGATGCTAGGCGGACTTTCTCCAGAACGCTCCCAGCAGGAGCGCAGGCAGCCTCAGGAGCCGCGCCGTTCCCGCCCCGCCGCTCAGTCAAAGACTCCTACGGTGGACCAGCTTGCGATAGATCTCACGGCGATGGCAAAAAACGGAGAGCTCGACCCGGTGATAGGCCGTTCCAAAGAGATACAGCGCGTCGTGCAGATATTGTCGAGGCGCACAAAAAACAATCCCGTCCTCATAGGAGAGCCGGGCGTCGGAAAGACGGCCGTGGCGGAGGGGCTTGCACAGAGGATATTCTCGGGCGACATCCCGGAGATACTGAAGGATAAGCGCGTCATGCAGCTCAATGTGGCAAACCTCGTGGCTGGCACAAAATACCGCGGCGAATTTGAAGAGCGTATGAGAAGGCTGGTACTTGAGATACGCGAGTCCAAAAATATAATCCTGTTCATCGACGAGATACATACTATAGTCGGCGCGGGCGGGGCAGAAGGCGCGGTAGACGCCGCGAACATCTTAAAGCCGAGCCTTTCACGCGGAGAGTTTCAGGTAATAGGCGCCACCACAATAACGGAATACAGAAAATATATAGAAAAAGACGCGGCGCTTGAACGCCGTTTCCAGCCAGTTTCAGTCTGCGAGCCGACGGAAGAGGAGACGGTCCTCATCCTCAAAGGTCTCCGCGACCGTTATGAGAGCCATCACAAGGTCGTCATAACTGACGCCGCCATCGAAAGCGCGGCGTCCCTTTCAAAACGATACGTCACGGAGCGTTTCCTCCCAGACAAGGCAATAGATCTCATTGACGAGGCCTCGGCGCGCGCGCGGATAAATACGCTTGAGACGCCGGAGGAACTAAAAGCGCTTGAACGCAGCATAGACGACATCCGCATGGAAAAAGAGGCGGCCGCCGCCGCTCAGGAATTTGAAAAAGCGGCTATGCTGCGCGACGAAGAGCACAAGGCAAAAGAACAGAGCGAAGAATGGCGCGCACAGTGGACCGATTCGCGCAATAAAATAACGCCGGAGATAACGGCGGAGGACATAGCCGTCGTCGTAGGCGAAATGACGGGCATCCCCGTGACGCAGCTGACGGAAGAAGAAAGCCGCAGGCTGCTTTCAATGGAGGATGCGCTGCGCCGCCGCATGGTCGGACAGGAAGAGGCGCTTCATTCCGTAGCGCGCGCGGTGCGCCGCGCAAGAAGCGGCATGAAAGACCCAAAACGTCCGGTAGGCAGTTTCCTGTTCCTGGGGCCAACGGGAGTCGGCAAAACGGAGCTTGCGCGGTCGCTTGCAGAATTTCTCTTTGGCAGCGAAGAGGCGATGATCCGCATGGACATGAGCGAATATATGGAACGCCACGAGGCGGCGAAGCTGATAGGCGCACCCCCAGGCTATGTGGGCTACGAAGAGGGTGGCAAGCTGACAGAGGCCGTCCGCAGAAGGCCATATTCCGTCATACTCTTCGACGAGGTAGAAAAGGCGCACCCGGACGTCTTCAACATCATGCTCCAGCTGCTTGAGGACGGGCGTCTCACCGACGGACACGGCCACGTAAGCGACTTCCGCAACTGCGTCGTCATAATGACGAGCAACGTAGGCGCCGTGGAGAACGCGGGCGCCCGCGCCTTAGGCTTCGGCGGCGCGGAGAGCCATGAGAAGGCTGAGGCCAAAAGGCTGCGGGAAAACGCGCTAGAAGCCGCGAAAAAGGCATTCAGGCCCGAGTTCCTGAACAGAATAGACGAAATACTTGTCTTTGAGCCGCTGGGACGCGAAGAGCTGCTCCAAATAGTGGACATCATGCTTGCCGACGTAAAAAAACGCGCGCTGGAAAATAAGATAACGCTTGATGTCGACGAGAGCGCAAAACGCCTCATCCTTGACAAAGGCTACGACGAAAAATATGGCGCGCGCCCACTGCGGAGGACGATACAAAAAATGATAGAGGACGAATTGTCAAACCGTCTTCTTGACGGAACTGTCGTAAGCGGAGAGACAATAAGCGTAACAGCCTGCGATAATTGCTTAAATTTCGAGGTTATCCATAAAAAATAGGCAAAAATAAGCGAGAGCAGTAAATTAACCGCTCTCCTTTTTTATTTTTTATGGTAGCATATTCCAAGTTAAAAAACGGTTATTAATACTCGAGGAGGACTTTAGATGTCAATCAGAAAAAAACTTGTAGTAAGCATCGCAGTTGTGGTTTCGGTCTCAGCGTTCGCTGCGGCCTCGTTTGCCGCGGCTCCCGCCGCAACAACGGCCCCCAAAGAAGCGCCTGTGGTAATAGTCGGAGAGGCGACGCTCGCCCCTAACGAAGTTATCGCCGTGCTTCAGAACACCGCGGGCGGCAACCCGATGCTCGTCGGGATGATGCTCCAGCAGTCTACGCTCAAAGAACGCGCTGAAATGGCGGCCCAGATGGCTGACGCAATGCTCTTTGCAGAGGGCGCGAAATTAAGCGGACTTGCCGAAAGAGAAGATCTCAAATTCAAACTCAAATGGCAGCACACACAGTCGCTCGTCGAAGCATATCTTCAGGAGATCAGCAAAAAATGGGATATGGGCGAGAAAGCTATGAAAAAATATTACGAGACGCACAAAACTGAATTTGTGCAGGCGGCGGGGACGCACGTGCGTCATATCCTGACAAGCACTGAAAAAGACGCGAAAGATGTCCTCCTTGATATTGCGAAGAACAACGATTTTGAAAAGACGGCGGAGAAATACAGCCGCGACACCAACACAGCGGCGCGCGGCGGAGACCTTGGATGGGTCGAGAAGGGCGTACTGCCAGCGCCTCTTGACAAAGAGATCGACGCAGCCAAGAAAAACGAGATCGTAGGACCCGTCAAGACCGAACTCGGCTGGCACGTGCTCCAGGTGCTCGACCGCCGGCCCTCAAAACAGCTCACCTTCGAAGAGGCAAAGGATGAAATAGTACAGCGCCTTCAGATGAGCTATGTAGCCAAAGAACTTGAAGCCCTCAAAAAGAAAATAAAGGTCGAAATCAAAGAAGAAGGCCTCAGCAACCTCGGCGGCATTCCCGCGGCCACGCCCGAAGCCGACAAGAAATTTGAAAAAGGAACAATAAACTAACGGTCACTCAAAGCACCGACAGAACCGCGAATATAGACCACACAAGCCGGCTTTGCATATAAAAGCCGGCTTGGTTTATGAATATATACCGATTACAGAGAGGCACGCGGTGTTAGTATATACTCAAATCTAAATTTCATAAGAGGTATCAGCCGGATGATAATGTCAGAATATCAAAGACAGTTTTTAGAATACAAAGGAGAGATGCTGCTTGAGCTTATTATACGCAACATGGCCACCATACTGCTCATCGCCTTCATACTCTTTATTTGGTATCTGATAGATAAAACCGTCCCGCACATCATCGGTCATATCTTCAAAGTCGCCTCCGAGCGCGCCAAACAGACCATGCACAAAGAAAACGCGATAAAACGAGAATGGTTCATGTATCGCATCTCCACACTGCGTCAGCTCACCATCCAGCTTTTGCGCGTCATATTGGCCACCATCATGTGTTTTGTGATACTGGACGCCGTTGGAATAAACGTGAAGCCCATACTGGCCGGCATCGGGATAGCAGGCCTGGGCATCTCGCTTGCCGCGCAGAACTTGATACGCGACTTCATCAACGGGATCCTAATAATCGCCGAAGACCAGTACAACGTCAACGACTGGGTGCAGATAGGGAACTACCAGGGAACCGTCGACCACTTTACGCTGCGCCTGACGCGTCTGCGCAGCATCGACGGAAACTTGATAATAATTCCCAACAGCAGCATCCAGGAGGTCATAAACTACACAAAGGACTGGTCCTACGCCCTCATAAACGTCACCATTCCTTACGAAAGCGATTACCTTGAGGCCAAACGCATCATGATGGAACTTGCCGCCGAGACGACGACGAGCGGCGACCCGCAGATATTTCCCAATCCTGTATTCAACGGAATAATTGACTACACGCAAAACGGAATAAAATTCAGGAGCCTCATAAAGACCGCCCCCGGCTATCAATGGACCGTGGGTTACAAATTTCGCGAAGAGCTGCGCAAGCGCTACGACGCAGCTGGCATTCCTTTTGCCTATCCCGCCGTCAACAACCACCTGGGGCCGCCTGAAGACCCTGAATTCATAAAACACATGGCGGAAAAATGGAAGGCCGAGGCACAGAAAATGCCGCCGTCAAAAACCGCGGAGAGACAAACCGGCGAGGAGCACGTTTAACGATAAAAAATCATAAAATGGGCCGATTTTCCTAAAAAGGCGTGAATTTGCAAATGTCCTATTGTCAACGCGCGAAAAATCCTTTATAATCCTTACTCGTTGAGACGGGCGATTAACTCAGCGGTAGAGTGTCACCTTCACACGGTGGAAGTCGTTGGTTCGAACCCAATATCGCCCACCATTGCAAACACAAGACTTTCGGAATTTTCCGAAGGTCTTTTTTCTTTTGTGTGGCTACCGATTGGCTACCAAAAATTAAATTGAAGGGCGGAATCGATGCCCCGCCCTTTGCTCAACTCTTATTTGCTACGCTTACATTTTTATGCAGGCTGCTTTTGCCAGTGCTTTGGTTCGGTTGCACCAGCCGGATAGGAATACTTTCTGCCCTGGGTTTGCCTCAACGATGCGGTCGTAGTAATTGAGGCGCTTTATGAGCAGCATCTTTGCAAGGTAGAGCCCGTTGCGCCATGCGAGCCTGTAGAGTGCATCTCGTGTCTTTGGCCCCCATTTACCGTCTATTGTTACCGATGAGCCGCAGGATACGCAGGCTCGCTGTGCTATTTTCGCCGTTCCGCCGAGTCCATGGTTGACCGTGAGGTCACAAAGTATCATATCTACAGGCTCACCGTAGCGGCCCCAATCGTATGGCAGCCAGTAGTTGGCTTTATATATAGCACAAGCTTCGTCGCGGGTGAGCGCTTTTACGTTGTTATGGCGTACGATTCCGCATTTATGAGCGTGGTTGAGTGTTGCCTGTGTTATTCCTCTGTTGGTTGGGCCGCCCTTGTCGGCGGGATGATTTGTGTAGCCGCCTTCCCATTTCAGCGTGAAGGCTATCGCTTTTTCCCAGCTCATTTTATGCCGTATTTTTTATACAGGGCTTCAATGCGGTCGTCGATGCTTGCGCTCTCATTTATGGCTGTTGCCGCTGCTACTGTCTGTTCTGCGTCTGTTTTTGGCGCGTCTACAACGGCGGCGACTTTTGTGATTTGTTCAGGCGTAAGGGTTACGCTTGCCCAGTCATGCCCGCAGAGCAGATTGAGTTTGTCGCAGGCGAGGTCAACTAGGACGCCGAAGGCCGGCCCGTCGAATGGCTCGATGTACCACGGCAGTTTTACCATGTCATCAAGGCGCTGTACGACGTAGGCTCTTTTGTCTGTGCCGGTTGCGCCGGGGATTGTCTGCTCTGCCTCTAATATCTGCTGGACTACCCAGACTTTTAGCGATGATACCATTCCTGTTGCGAGGCTTGCCAGCCAGTTTTTAATGTCAAACATGTTCATTTCCTCCTATAGTTTGTTTTCCAGTCCGTCGATGCGTTTATGGGCTGATTTCGCAGATTCTTCAACGCGCGCGATGCGCTCCGTCTGTCCGTCTATTTTTTCGTCCATTTTTGAGATTGTGTTTTCAAGGCGGTCGATGCTCCGCTGTAGCGGCGCTATTACGATAAGCCTCATGCCGGAGCAGGCGAGACAGATGATGGTGCACGCCAGTCCCAACATGCTTACGGCGGTAGATATGTCCATGTGCGGTTACCTCGCCTCCTGTGTTATCTATGAGGGTATTTCCAGCCATAGCCCCAGCGCCATGTAAACGGCAGATAGGGGCTGCCTCCTATGCGTACGGCAAGGTACATGAGCCATGCCCATATAGGGTATCCTGTAGCGGCAACCTCGGCACGAAGTCGCCTGTCTGCTTTTTTGCGCTGGAGTCTTGTCCCGCCACGCCAATAAGCGTGGTCGTGTTCGATGCAGGCCTGTAATCGTCTGCCAGACGATAGACATGCCGCCGCTTCACCCGTCGCTTTTAAATGGTTTTATCAAAATTACAGCCTCCTTACAACAAAATACGTTCTGGGCTACATAGCCAGACCGTATCAGAGTTGGATTGAGAAAGTTATGTTGCCGCCAGATGCGAGCAGTAACGGCAAGTATATACGCTTTTATTCGTACACGATACAGAACATCGCCGCGACGTTTCGGGGGCGGGTCTCCGCTCCTCCGGCATTCGATGTTCTATAACTCGACACACCGCCGTTTCTCCAATAATATTCGCTCCCTACTGTAGCCGGTAAGCCTTGAGGGGAGAAGTTTGCTATAACATGGCTGTGTGTCATAATCTCATCGCTCTGTATGCTACACAGTGTACGTCCAATATCAACTCCGCGCCCGTGGTCCCACCCGCGTATAAACTCGCCCCGCAAATCCGGCAACGCGAAGGTTGTGCTGCCATCGCCGGCGCCGTGTCTTATACCGATGGCCGCGAAGAGCTTGGAATAGGTACTGCGGCTGATGATGGCGCCGTTGAGTTCGAGCGTGTGCGGGGGCGGCGTATCCGTAATGCGGATTATGATATCGCCTACTCTGCCGCTCATGATTATGGGCTCCGTCGTGCCCGGGAGCCTGAGTGTCGGGGCCGCCATCTAGGCCACTTCCGACGAGTTGTAGGGCTTACGGTCTGTAGGTGTGTTACTTACAGCCCCCTCTCCCCCCGATTACGCTTACTGATATTTAACATTATCATTTCACACATTTTATTCTGCCTCCCATGTAATAACGATAGTATCAAGCGTCGCTTTGTCCGCCGCCGCCTCGACCTGCGCGCGCAGCTGCTGCTTTCTGGCGTGGGCCGCTCCGTATGCTGCAAGCATTTCCAGCTGCACCGCCTTGATTGTGGCAAGGGGTATGTCGTAATGGGTATCGTCGCCCGCATCTGTGAGATAGGCAACCGCGATGCCCTGCGCCTCCATGAGTTTGATACTGCCCTCCAGCTTCAGGCTGTCGGACTCTCCGAACTGCATCTTGTAGCCCTGCGTTGTTGTAATACTGCCGGCCACATAAGCGTTGAAAGCTGTCTTCACCTCGTTAAGCTTGCGTTTGCGGCACACGGCAAGCGGGATTTCCCACGTTGTGCCGTTCCACTCGGCTTCGTGGTCGGTCGGCTCAATGTCTGTGAGTTCCGGCGCTGGAGTGATGCCAAGTTCCTTTATCTCTACTTTTTCCCGCGTTGATTTATTCCAGTAGATTTCGCCGCGGTAATCTGGTACAAGCTCCCATGCTCCGGTTATGGTGTTCCACCGGGCGGCCTCGTGCTCTCCATGTGCGGGCGGCGTGGTGTAGGTGGCGCCTGCGGGCAAATGATACACTCCGGGCTCAAGCGGGCTCTCCCATGCTTTGGCTTCGCCGAGGTATTCGCCGTTTTCCGCGTTGTAGCTGTAGGCTGTTTTGTAGTTGCTCATGTGTGATCTCTCCTTTTGTTTTTAGGTTAATAGTTAGTATTTTATGCAGGCTAGGAAAGCTATGGCTTTGGGGCGATTTTCGGCGGCGGTGGGGACTACACGATTGGCACTAAATCCGACGCCTTGAATTTTGTGTGCGCCACTCATTTGTCCCGTAGTGGCAACTGCCGGATCTTCGTAATCATAAAATGCACCACTTTTACCATATACAACAACACTATCGCCCAGAGTGCGAAAACTGAGATCACCATATATATTCCTTATCGCATCCTCCTGTATTTGTCCAACTATCAATCCGTTGCCTGCGAACCGCGGGAATCTATCCTCGGTGTTTGGCAGTCCGAACGACGTGCTGCCATCGCCCGCACCGTATTTCGTACCGATGGCCGCGAAGAGCTTGGAATAGGTACTGCGTGATATCACAGCCCCGTTCATGGGAAGCCAGCCCTCCGGTGCAGTGTCTGCCGCAAACAGTCCTATAAAGCCTGGGCCGATAGTTATTATTTCCCCCCCGTCGGGGGTCCTCAGTTTTGGCATTTTGTCACTCTCCTTATCAATTAGTCCAGTACCCGCCGCAGCAGTAGGAGGCGAGCAGAGTGCTTATCGTCTCCTCGCTGTCCGTGCCGCTCATGTGCGCGCCGTTGGCTGTATCCTGTGGGGTAAGTCTTGATCTCTCGAACTTCGTCACCGTGGCCGGTATTATCTTTGTGCGGTCATCAAACCAGACAGTGACAGACGTTACGCTATTTGCATATGTTGGGTCACCAAATATTCGACAGAGGTACTGATCATCTCCGTTGAAGCGTAGGCGCTTGCCGATGGGGTATGTCGCGGTCTGGTCACCCGCAAGGGTAATAGTATAGTCGCCTGTGCGGGTAGGGGCGAGGTTCTCTTTCTGCCACGGGGTATTCAATACCTGTGTAAGCTGCGTCAGGTCATCCTCAGAAGGAATAAGCCCTGCTGCTTTAATGGCGTTCTCAATCTCCTTTTGTGGATGTTCAATTGCCTTGCCTGGCACGGTGCTCCCTGGTACTCCAGTTGACGGGTTCGCGTCAACATAGCTTCCGTTGCGTCCTGCATAGCTCGAATCATTCAACGGCACGACATATTTCATGCTCTTGCCTCCTCATAAAAGAAAAAGACCTTCGTGTGTGAAGGCCTTAATTTATTTACCCTACATATAAACTCTGCGGCATCTCGCCAACTTCCCAGCGGATCTCCACAGGCGCTGGTGCCAGTCACGAAGTATTCTTGATTCGTACCGAAGATTCTGAAGCTCCAAACATAACGAACGTTTTCATTGCCTGTCATATCAGTGCTGCCGCATTGAGATGCAGCGCAGACAAAAGGACGCCATTCTTCGAGGTCCACATCATATCCAAGATCCTGTGCCAGTCTTAGATACCATTCAGGAGTCATTTCGCCTCGCGCGCGTATCTTTGCAAGCAGCGCGCCGCGCCTACCTTCTAGAGTTGCCGCAAGCGGAGTACATTCATCAGGCAGTCCGTAGTCTATTTCCCAGTCAGAAATGAGCTCTTCCGTTTTGCGCGGGTCCGCTTCACGCAGCAGGGCTTCCTTTCTTGCATCCACATTTACAAGCTCATAAGCGCAGGAATTATTAAATGTGTTCAGTACGCCGCTTTCTCTGTTCCAAGCAAGCCCCTGCGGATAAAGCCCCCATATCATTTCTAGAAACGCTTTAATATCCACTAAAAGTCACCGTTCCAAGAGTTGCTATTTCGTTTGCGGTACATGCCACATCGGCAGATGGCGCTGTAATGGTATGATGCACTTCATTGAGCGCGGAGGATATCGCCTCGCTTACGCGCGACAAATAAATGGTTCTGCCCGGCTCTGCTTCACGCACAAAGAACGCGGCAAGCTCATCTAATACGTCCGCTTGTACCGCCGCGGTGTACGGTGATATCGTCAAAGTGAAATCGACGTTTTTAGCAATAGGTGCGAAAACCGTTACATCCGCCGTAACCGGTCGTTTCAGGTCGATATATGCTTGCAGGGAAGTTACCTCGCCAGCGTCAGGAATAAAACTAATATCGTTATCGCGCACAAACGTAACCCCTACCGTGCCGACCCCAAGCCAGTTGTCTTTCGTCCAAGCTCGCGTAACACCGGGATGTTCCATGGCCCATCGTACATAATCGTGTCTTGCGCCGCCCATTGCTGGATTTTGAATAGCTTGGAGTACACGTTGTCTAAGCGAATCATCTGTTTCGGCATCCACCCCGCCGACAAGTCCGTCCGAGGATACAATTGCGTCGTTCTTCACTCCTGAGACAGGGGATATAAGCGATAATTTAGCGCCACTGTCACAGTTATAGACGCTGCCGGTATTTTGAGAGACAACACCTACCGCGGTAAGCCCGTCTGTAGTAGTCTCAAACAACGCGCCATCCGAAGCCCTTTTTAGAATGCTGCCAGAAGGGACCATCGATCCCAACGAACCGGTGAAAGTGACTATCCCCGAAGATGCAGCGGCCGGTTTTCGAAGAATTCCGTAAACTCCAGCGTGCATAAATTCTAGATAATAACCCTCTGCCGTTGTAACAAATAGTTGTTTGCTTGCCCAGTCTAAATGTCCATGCATGAGGTGAGCACAGCCAGCAAACACCGTTGAAAGCACGCCTACTACGGAACGACGCATGATACCGCCTGTAAGTTCCAAGCGGCTTGTTAAGTCAACCTGTATGCGTTCTTTCAGCTCAGGAAGAGTCGGCCTATTAAACGCCATTTCGAAGCACCTCCTGCGCCTTCCAGTTCAAGTTATATCTTTGTTTCAGGTTGTTGCCGTCTGGGCGTGTAATATCTACGTATAGCGCAAGTAAACCGCCGTCATGCCATTCAGCAACAACATTTATCGACTTTACTATTTTGTCTTTGATAAGCCATTTGAGAGCCTCCTCCGCGTACTCCTTTGCTCTAAGCGCAACACTGGTCAGCTGTTTTTCGCGGAATAGCAGCCAAAGCTTACTTCCTATTTTGTCATTTTGCACATCGGTAACGCTGTCACCCCACCATCCGCGCCCACTGCTCTCGTTCTGTGGCAGCTCTTCTCCAGCAGCACGCCGATCGGTAAAAAGGCTTATTATTACAGCCGTTTCTAACCCAGCATCTGTAGAAATATCGGTGAGCGGCGCGTCTAAAGATAAGTCGCCGCAAAGCCCGCTCTCGTTCCACGTTATTTTTATATCTCCGCCAAGCATGGTGCACCTCCTTAGTTCGGCTCCGAAGTATTGCCGCCGTGGGGACAGGTATGAATATGATTTACCAAAGATTTTCCTGATGCCACTACATCTCCGGAGACAGTTACATTGCCGAGGATAGATATATCGCCCGTTATTTCTGTCTGCGGCGCAGTCACAATCAGCTTGCAGCCGGTTACGATCTCTATCTCCTTTCCGCGCTTGAAGTGGATATAATCGCCCTCGTCTGTATAAATAGCGACCTCGCCGGGTAGCAGGTCTTTTTTGCGATATCGTGTATCGTCTGTTGCAATCACTACGCCGCTGCTTCTGTCACCTCCAATAAATATTGCGATGCCTCGACAGTCGGCCTGCGGCATAGAGGTAAAGCCATACTCCTGAACTCTCTCTACATCTGAGCGTGTTTCTCCGGCCAGCGCATCTATTTGTACAGATTGGAGAGGCACGGAATCGTTTACAAGCTTTATGATGCACCGAGCCGAGGCAAGCGCCGCCTTTTGCGCTACAGGCCGTGTCAGTTTCTTTATGACATTAATTGTGTCGTTCACATCAATCCCCCCAATATTGGCCGTAATTCTCTTCCGTCTTTTTCTTTTTATCTTTCTTTTTTTTCTCGTCAGAGATAAAAGCGTCTGGGTGCTTGAGCGTCAGGGTTGTGGTTATGCCATTATCATCAATTACATTGGAAATGGCGGCGATAATAAATTTTGAGCTGCTAAAACCAAGCGCTGGCGCCTCTATCGTTACTATGCCGCCCAGCGGCCATAAAGAACCGTCTGATTGTGTCCAGCCTACGACTTGTGCCGTTATTTCTACGGCTTCGCCTATGCGACGTCGTTTTTCACGATCTGCGCGTAATGCCGCCGATTTATCGTAACTTTGCGCTTCGCAGGTTATGATAAGAGGTCGGTAGCGCTTGACGTTGACATCAGTCGCCTTGCCCTCAACGATATTTTTGGCTTCGTTCCAACCGTCGCTCTTGTCTCCGGTTGATGGCATCTGCGCTTTAATGGTGTAAGAACTGAATAGTTCTGTATGGTCTAAATTCACCGAAGCGCTCTTAAGGTTGTTCCCAAAAATTAATTTATCCACGGTACTACGAGAACCAAGATTGCATAAAATAAGCGAGCCTTGTCCATCAGTGATAAGGCTGACATCCCTCTGTCGTGCCTGCCGGTCTAGGCAATCCCAAACACTTTCGCCTGGCTGTATGGCGACTGTCGCAAATAGCTCGTTGTCTCCCGCCCTATCTTGCACCTTTATCCCAAATGGTTTGCAAAGCATCACCGCAAGCGCCGCAAGAGAGATGTTATGAAGTTCAAACGCCGTTACCACGGCGGAACAGTCAACAAGGTCACAAGTAACATCCCGGCCCGCAATCGACACCGAATGTGATGTTCCATCTGCGCTTCGCGATGAGCTGTCCACCCAACCAGTAATCACAGGCGTTCCGTTTATTTTCACGGTACATTTATAGCCTGGTTTTATTACAAGCGGGTCTCTGTTCATGTTCCACTTATCACCTGTATCCAGTGCAAACGAGCCAGAAACAGCTTCAACGCTGCGGTCAACTCGTGCGCTCTTCCATCCCTCATAAAGCTGGCCGCTGACATAAAGCTGTATTTTGTCTTCCATTAGTCTGCCACCATATTGATCTTCCCATTCACAAACCCGGGATGAGGGGTATTATTACGAGCAACTATATCGTCGGCACGCAGCGCATCTTCGTACGTCTCATAAGCCAGAACAAGAACGGATATAGGATGATGTAACGTTACACTTATCAGCTCCGGCAGCTCCTCAGACGGCAGTGCCTCGACCACCGCCGCGCGCAGGGCAGTTTGAGCGGTATAAAGAGCGGTGTTCATTGTGCGGTCCATCTCATTATTCAATGATTCCGTAATTTGACCTGCCACTTTTTCGGCATCCTGACGTGTTTTGTAATCGCCCTCTTCATCGCCGCTGACGGCACAACGCGCCGTTTCCGCCGTTGCCGCCTGCCGGATTAGAGAAACCAGAGCGTTGTTGTTTGTAACCGCCGCCTTCTCAGTGCGTGATGTGGTCAGCGGCGTTTTGTATTCGCCAAAAGAGCCCCATACGGCGCATTGTGATGCTACAGTCGAAAAAGAATTGCCTCGAGAATAAGAATTATTCGTGAAAGTTGAAATCAACCCTTGTACGTTTTTTGCGAGTTTGAGCGGCTGAGACAGCATGTCCTTTACGTCTGAAATAGCAAGTCCGATGTTGCTAAAAAAAGAAGAGAGCAAGCTAAAGGCATCCGCTGCAATAAACTCCGGGCATCCATCCACGCTGAATGTATCCGCAAAATCTTCTGCTGCGGCATCGTCAAGGGAATCGGCCGCCTTTTCAGCCGCCGCAGACCTGTCCTTTGAAGCCTCTGGGTATTTGTTTTCCCCGCTTTCCACGAAAGTCATCGAAAACCGTGCCATGCGGCCTTCGCTGTCATTTTCGTTCATCGTATAACCTTCGCACTGTACGGTAAGGGAACCTAAATACGGATGTACAAGCTCGCCTTCGCCTTTTTCATTCAGCGCCTTTACGAGGCTGTCGCGTTGATCCATATAATCGTCGCCGATTACGTATGCCTCGACGCTGTACCGCCTTGCTTTTAAGCCCAAGTCCTCCGTATATGGCTCGTCACGCAGAGGGTACTCATGCGTCACAAGGCGGCGCCCGCCCTGCAGCTCGTGCGAGGGCACAAAAAATGAGACGCCGCGAAAACTGGCGTCCCTAAGATTATCCTTCCAGGACATTTCATCATCTCCAATAACCTCTAAATGTGGTACAATCAGGATGCGACAGGAGGCGATAACGTGACAAAAAAATACACAGTAACAGTCTCTGAGGTTGACGACTCTCACTCTCTTGATGAACCAATTACTGGAATGCAGGTGGCATTTGCCGCTCTATACGGATTCCTTGCAACTGGAGGCTGTGTTTTTGCCGGCTATCTGACCTTCAAACTTTTCAACTTTGTAGCTCCTTTATTTTGGGGGCTGCTGCCGGCATTGCCGCTTTGGTTGTACCTTACCGCCGGCCTTTGTCTGGGCCTTTTCTATTCACTTCCGTCGGTCCTTATTGTTTGCGGCTGGGTAAAATATAAGCTCTGACTTAATTTGTAGCCATAGCAGGCCCCATCTTCACCTTCGTAGCCAGATCCATCGTTCTGTCCTTTTTGGTAGTTATCGTAGTACCCCTTGGCAGGTTTGAAAACTCTACCTGCACCGCGGCTTTTGATGTTTGATTGTTTTGCTGTGCGCCCATTGCGGCAGCGGCTCGCCCCGCCATTGGCTGACTTCTGGGATGCTGTGGCAGCATTGGTGCAGCTGGTCCAATAGACGGCAACGTGCCAGGGCGCGGCATTCCGCCAGCGTTGCGGAAGGAGAACGAAAGGCTTGATGCCCAGGAAGTTATTCCTTTAAAGATAGACTTCATCCCGTCCCACAAAGACGTGAAAATCTTTACTCCTATGTCATACAAAGAGATGGCTTTAAAAAATGAAACGACCCCTTCCCAAAGAACAGAGAGTCCCTTTATTTCAAGTGCCCAGATGTTTTTCAGTCCGTTCCACAGTGAAAAAAAGATAGCAACGCCAATATCAAACAGACTAACACCTTTGAAAAACGAAATTAAAGAATCACAGGCAACTTGAAACCAATGCAATATGCTTTTCCAGCCTAATTTAAACCCATTACCAAAAAATTGAATGAATTTCCAAGCTATTAAGATTAATGTGGCTGGTAATGAAACGAGTCCACGTATTAATTTTGAAAGCATAGGGCCGATTTTATCCCAATGAATAAATGCTTTATAAACTAAAAATGCAGCACCTGCTATTGCCAGCAATATCCATCCAGCTGGAGTGGTCGTTAAAACCACGCCAAGTGCAATGATTGACATTATGGCCGATGATAGCGCCCCAAGAAATACGCCGCCTATTACTACTGCTATTACCTTGAATATTGTCTCCATGCCGCCAAGTTTTTCAATGAGGTCGGAGGTTTTGAAAATAAAAGTTTTTATCTCCTCAATGACCGCAAAAAACATTTTCTTGAGTTTGGGCAGGGACTTTTTAAGATTTTCCACCCACTCTTTAATTTTGCTTTTTATCAGTTCACGATTTGCCTCGACCCATGCCTTAATATCAACAACAATGTCGTTGATAACTGGAATGAGCTCTGAACCAAGATTGAAAACAAGTCCTTTGATTACCTTCACCATTCGGTCTACATTATCATTAAAGGCCTCGGCGCTTTTTGCCGTTTTTTCATCCATTACAATGCCCAGGTCTCGCGCTTCTTTGCGCATTTCCTTCATGCCGTCTTTGCCGGCATTCAGCATGGGAATAAGGTCAGCTCCGCTTTTGCCCATAAGCGCCATAGCGACAGCGGTTTTCTTTGCTCCATCCTTTTGTTTCCCGAAGACCCCGGCCATATCCGCCATTACGTCTTCGACGCTGCGCGCCTTACCTTTTGCGTCGACAAAAGCCACGCCTGCGCGTTTGAACCATGCTATTAGCGTTTTATTGCCGGTTCCTGCCTCTACGATATTTTTACTGAGCTTCATCATGCCCTTGGAGAGAGCGTCACCCTCAACGCCCGACATCTCTCCCGCATGGCGCATTTCCTGCCATGCTTCGACATTCATTCCTATTTTTTGTGATGTCTTCCATGCTTCGTCACCATAGTCCGAAGCGGCTCGAGTAATTTTATATATACTTGCGACCGCGCCGCCAACAACGCCGTTGACGGCCGCGATAGCTCCTACTAATTTGGCAGTTTTTGATACTAAGTTATCAATACCTTTGCCGCAATTTGAAAAAGCGTTTTGTACTTTTGAGCCTCCAAGTTCATCAAAACGCAATCTCAATTCGTTGTTAAATTTCTTAAACGGCGCAGTATACGTGCTTACTTTTTTTGATAGATTTTGAAGGGGCGCCGTAGCCTTATCTATCGCCTTGATAACAACGCTTAGAGCAAACTCTTTTCCTGCCACCTCAAACGCCCCTTTCCATTGCATTTACCTGCTCTTCTATTCTTTCATTCCAGAAAACTACTTCATCAAGTTCCATTTCCCAGATGTCGCCAGCCGGGAAATGGAGGTGAAAAGCGATGTTGCCTACTGCGGTTTCCCAGCCGTAAGCATTCCACCGGGCAAAAAACCCATTACCGCGGCTCCTAACGCGGTAATGTCCTCAAGTCCAAGTTCGTCTATTACTGCGGGCAGTTCGCCTGTCAGTTTTACGGCTAGGTCGATTATCGTATCGCTTTCGATATTTAGCCCTCCGTCTGAAATCATGAACCGGAGACCTCGTAAATGCTTAGCCTTTGGCTTATGCACAGTAAGCTCCGTTACCGTCTTTCCACCGACTGTCACCGGCTCGGTGAGTACGATTTTCTGTTCCTGCATTAGACAAGCACGCCTTTCTCGGCATAGAACTCAAATGCAAAGAGCGCAGTGCCAGTGTTATTTGTGCCCTCGCCGGCGACGAAGCCGTCCGCGAAAACAAAAGTCTCCCCTGTGGCTACTTTGAGCTGTAGGTCCACGCCCTCTTTCTCCTGAAAGGCCTTTATATCAAAGCCTTTCGTTCGCCGGAGATTGCCCTTCACAAAAGCCGCCTGCGGCTCCTCTTTGTAGCCGTGATAACGATCAGAGCCTACAAGCGCCTCGCGCTTCGGAGTTCCAAGGTTATATTCAAATTCTCCTTCGCAGTTCTGCGTTTCACCATCCACTGTGAGATGGATAGTACCTGCTATCTTGCCCATCTATAAGCACTCCTCTCCCTAAAGAATGAACTGCATCTGCGCCGCAAGCACGCGCAGCTGATTCACTACATCTGGTGTAAGCAGAATGTCAAGGCGGCACTCGTCGTTTGCGTTGCGTTCAACGATGAGTCCCTTCTTAAATGTGTCGATATCTTCCGCTATGCCCTTCGTGACCTGACGCTGATACCACCCGATAATATCGCCTTTCACGCTGTCTGGCGTGGCTATCGCCTGTCCTGCGCCAAACTGTGTTATATCTCCGCTCGCCAGCTTGTGGCGCGGATAGCGCAGCAGGAGAAAGTTTCTGAGGCTGTAACGCAGGCGACCCAGCGTAAGCGGAGTATTGACGTCCAGGTAACTGCGGTCGTCGGCGCCAGCCGGAGATTTTTTATAAGTGGTAATGAAGCGCTCCGCACGAATGGCGGCTGAGGCGTCAGTCTTCCATGTACTTATGCCGTCATAGAGTAAAATGTTTCTTTCCTGCAGCGTGAAGCGTTCTTCCAGCACAGGCGCCATGATGCCCGTAAGTTCAAGCGTCTGGAACGGGCGCGCAGGGTCAATATTGCCGTAGTAACTGGCCAGCCCCGCGGCGGCCGACGCCATCTCAAACGGCGCATTCGGTACTCCTGCCGCATGGATTATGCAAAGATTCTGTGTATTGTTTGCATTGCCGAAGGTTCCCAGTTCTGATACCGTGCCGCGCCTTCCCGTGAAGGCGATGCCTTCAAGTTGGCGAAGCGGTCCCCAGCGGTCGTCAAGCTCCTCATCAAGAATTTTTAGATTTGCGCTGTCTGAATAAGGGAACACGATAATGTTGTAATGCACATCGTCGCCTATCGCCGCAAGCCCATCGGTCACGTCAGGATTTGCTGTGCCGCCAGAAAGCGCCGTTATAGCTACCGTCACCCCCGCGGGGTAGACATCGTCCGAATAATAATTGCCGCGGACATCTATATCGTTTCCGGTAAGCCCTTTCCATTTACATGTTAAATTGACTTTACCCGGTGTCGTGCTGTCAACCGCCGCAGTAAGAGGCAGCTCCGTCTTAGCGTTTATAGCGGTCGTAACGGCAGTAGCGACTGCCGCAGCCGCGTCGTTTGCCTTGACGCCTACAGTTAAACGTATGCCGCTCACATACAGGGCAAGCGTTCCAGGCGCGGTACACGTGCCTGTAAAAGTAATCCCGCCTGAAGCAGCGACAGCCGCGGCATCATCCTCCAGAGGCAACGCCCAGGTCTCAGTAAAACTGTCTGTCTTGCGGAAGGAATTGACGATCATGGAGAGCATCGAGCCGGCGCCAAAAAGCGTTTTTGCCTGAGCTTCTGAAGTGACCAGCACAGGCTTGTTACATGGAGCCGTTCCCGCCGTCAGCTTTTGGCCCACAAGAAGCACTGTATATGGCTGGTCTGTGTCGCCCTTCAGAGCCTTGGAGTTATCAAATTCGATATAGCACCATGGCACTCGCAGCGTTGTTGGTATACTGTTGAATGAAATAGCCAAGGTTTATGCCTCCTTCTTTGAATTTGTCTTTTTATCAGGTTCTGCTATTTTGATGGTAACGTCGCCGCACATCCTTCTGCGTATCCAATACGATGATCGTTCAACAGCAGCGCCCTCCGCGGGTATGACCGCGCCGGCGTTGTTCGGGTCGCGCACCTGAAGGCCTGCACGCGGCATTATAAATATCGTCTCTCGCATTTATATGAAACCTCCTATCTTCTCCCATGCAAGGTCTATGTGATCTTTTTCGGTCGGGGTATCCGCTAAAGAACCCATCGGCTTTGTATCAAGGTCAATGTGCTTGAACGGCACAAGCCGATTAGATTTAATCTGACCGCTGTTCACAGCGTCCTCATAATAGATCACCTCAAAGGTCATCGCCGCGCCGCCAGTCTGTACATCGCAGTCTACCGAAAATCCGAGCTCCGTTTTTAGGAGATGACACTCTTCAACAAGTTCATCGTAGCTGGCGCCGAGATATATGTGCTCGTTAAACACCTGCTCGACCTGGCTGCATATTTTATCAAGCAGGTCGTCAAGCGCTTCGTTATCCTCCGCAACTACGCCTATCACCAGCGAGAGGGTCTTTTTATACGACCGCGGCGACTCGTTAAATATCTCGCAGCTCTCGCTGTTCGTATAGACAAGCAGACAAGGCAGTTGAGAGTGATTGAGCTTGCGTCTGCGGCTAGGATAGACTCGCTCCTCAGCGGCCGTGGGATAGCCATTTACAGGTTCAAGGCTGTCACAGTGCAGGAGAATGTCCGCCACTCTGCGGCGAATCTCCGCCCGGCGGGTCATTGTCTGTTCACTCGCTGGAGCATCATACTGACGCCGTGCTCGCTATCTGGACGTTCCTCGATGATCTCATACAACACGCCCTCTATTTCCATTCGGTCGCCCTCCTGCCACCCGTTTCCGGGGATGTCGCACCGATTCATGTCAAAGACGGGGCCGACCGACATCACCGGCAACCCCGTCTGAGGATCTACTTCTGTGTAATTCGCGTCGAATATGCCCCGTACCGCCTTTCGTTCATGCCATCTGATATAAACGGCGTCCACGCCAAGCGTTCTCAGACAGGTATTGAGCATATTATTGGCCAATGCTGAAAACTCCATTAGAGCCGCAGGCGAACCTGCGCCTTATCGCCATCCGCGTCCACGTACCATCCGGCGTGTGTGTTGCTTGTTGAGGTGGTGGTCACATAGCCGTTGGTCGTGTCCCAATAGACCTTACACCCAGCGGAGAAAGTATCTCCGGTCTTCTTTGGCAGAGCAAAAATGCCTTTCAACGCAAAAATGCCTTCCGTGTTCGCCGCGTAATTGTTCACCGCTACCGCGAAGAGGTCGCCGATGACAACACCGTCGCCGGAAGAAACGGCGGTAGCCAGCGTTGCCTTGATGTTATAGCCTGGCGCTACATAATTTTTCATCTCTATTGCCCTCCTATTCGCCCGCGTTATAGTACATGCCGCGGTGGTCTATAGCCTTCGCGCCGAAAACATGGCGCGCCTTGATTTCCATGCCGTCTACATCGAAGCCGTAACGGATTTCCGTGTAAAGTCCTTCCTGTCCGTCAAGATACGCATATTCAATGGTGTCACACATCATGGGATCTGTTACGAGCCACCACTTTTTACCTGTGATATGGGGGTCAAGTACAGGCGTAAAGGCGCCCTTGAATACGTTTACATCAGCGCTTTTGCCGGCCAGCATTTCCATGCTCAGCAGCTTCTTTACGGCAACGATGTTCTTGGGGCCATGTACGAGGAACTGAGGCTTCACGTTGATAGGATCTCCTGCGGCGTTTGTCTGAGCGTACATACCCTGCACTGCCTCAGACAGAGTCGTCTCGCTTGGAACTCCTGCGGTTCCAATATTATTATGTCCGGAGCTGAACAGGGCATTCCCATCACTCATATTGGCATTCGTGGTAAGAATACCGAAAACAGTCTTTGCCTCTTTCTCGCGGGCAGCGGCTGACATCATCATCGGAATACGATTGAAGGCGCCCAGGTCGTCATTCATCATCATTTCCAGCGTGAGTCCAATGATACGTCCTGACTTTTTAACTTTATATTTCTCAGTGGCCTCCGAAAGGGAACCGCGAGTATACTCACCGTGCTCTGCAACGTCCTTAAGCGCAACATCGCCGGAGAGAGATACAACTGTCATCTCCTTGAAATCTATCGCGGTAGCGCGTGTGCAGAACTGCTGCCATGTAGGAGCCATTTCCTGATATACTCCCTGCAAACGTCGTGCAATCGTATTGCCGAGTATGAGCGGCAGGTCGCCGGAGCTCATAAGGCCGCCAAGCGCAGTGCGGCCGCAGAGGGCAAGCTCTGCTATTTCGCGCCTGCTTGCGCCTTCGACATTTACGCCGTTTTCTGCGAGATATTGACGCGACATTTCAATAAGAGACAGCCCGCGGTAGTGATTACTTTCGCACCTTACTGTGCCCGGAGCTGCTCGGTCGAGCAGGGCAAGTTCTACTTCCTTGCGTTGCTTTTCGCAGGCCTCTGCGCCGATAGATATACTCTGTACTGTAGGCGCAGTCTTGGCAAGCTCTTCAAGAATTGCGTCACGCACACTTTCAAGGCTTGCTCCGCTTTCCACATACTGAGCGGCAAAGCCTTCCTTCATGCCGTGCTTTGAGCAAAGTCCCTGAATTTTTGTGATTCGGCTACGTTCCTCAAGTGCAAGCGCCTCCTTCTGCTCCGCGCTAAGCTCCGCCTTTGTATTTGGCGTTGTTTCAATTACAGGTATTGTCTTATCTTTCTCCATCTTCACGTCTCCTTTTATAAGATTCAGGACAGGGTCATCTTTGTCCTGCAGATAACCAAGTGTCTGAGCATTAGGATCTGCGCCCACTGGTACAAGCGACAGCTCCTGTACGCTCCACTTCGTCGCGCGGTAGAGCTTAGGCTTGCCTTCGACGCTCTCAACCAGCTCTATAGCATCAATATTTGCGCCCATAGACAGGTTACAGATAATGCCGTCCTTCACATCCTGAAAGATTGGCTCCACCTCGGGGCGCTGCGAGAAGCGAACTGTCGCATACCCGACCCCGTTCTCAATTCTTGCGTTTTCCACAACCCCTATAATGTCCTCAATTCTGTAGGTACTGTGGGCATTAAGCAGCGGCGCTGTTCCGCATTTAAGCCTCTTCAGGTCTACGGCGGACGGCTCCATTGAGAGTTCAAGCATATAACGCCCCTCGCTCCAGCTGTACCGTTCGACCGTTGCCCCCGTATACCATGCCACTTCAACAGTCCGGTTCTCGGTGTTGATGCTGCTGGGCGCGAAAGCCCCCTGAAAGCTGCACATTGACAGAGGAACTGGTATCTTTTTATCTGGCATCATTCATCCTCCTTGTTATTATTTTCTTCGGCGCCGCCTCCGGTCATATCTGCCTGAGCCTGTCCGCCGTTATTTACCCTGCGCGGGTCGGAGTCGAGAATCAGCCCCTTTGCGTCGGCGTTGGCATTATCCTCTTCAAGCTCGCCTTCAACCACGCGCGGGTCAAAGCCAAGCTCACGTATCTGCTGCTGGCGGCTGGAGAATCCAGCTCGCACCGATTTCACCATCGCTGGTATCTCCCTTGTTGGGTCAACTAACTGTCGTTTTGGAGGCACCCACTCAATGCGCACCCCGCTTATGTCACAGCCTTTCAGTTCCGCGGCCTCAAGAAACCATCGTCCTAGAACCGAAAGAGCCTGTGGAATAAAAATATGCCATTGCCAGCAGTCGAGCTGAGTCCAAAAATCACCGCGCCCCATGCGGCCGCTTGTAAAATTTACCTGCGAGTAATCGCCCGTAAGCATCTCGTACGTTAGACCAACGCCTGCGGCTATACCGTGAAGCACCTGCCTCATATATGCGTCATAATTTTCCGGCCCGGGGGGACTGCCAAAGACAATATCTTTTCCCGGAGGCAGCGTCTCTATGCGCCCTGGCTCAATGCGTTCAAGCAGTTCATCGTCATCGCCGGAAATAGAGCCTCCGCCTTCTGTGTCGCGGATGAAGGCAGCGAAGCAGGCGGCTATTTTTTGCCTAAGCAGCTGCGCATCCTCGTAATCATCCAAGTCCTTCATCCGCAGAATGCAAGGCGTAAGCCATGGGATACCGCGTATCTGCTCCGGCCTGTCGCGCCTGAAAAGATGAATCACCTCATCGGCTGAATGCAGGCGGGAGGCATTCATCGCAACGCCTTCACCTGGGTGATTGTCAAAGAGCCAGTAGCCTGTCCTTTTTCCAAGAGCGTTAAATTGAATACCAAGGCAGGTAAAGGGTTCTCCCACAAGCCTATGATAAGAATCCCGCGTGCTGTCGATATGGTCCGGCTCTAATACCTGAATTTCAAACGGGAGCACCCTGCTGCTGTCATTCACGAAACGCCGCAGCACAACGCACTCGCCGCTTTCTGCCAACGTCTTCGCCATCATGCCCTGCAGCGCGTAGATATTGCCAACCTCGTCAAAATCACAATAAACACTGTCCTCGCCCCACGCTGTCCAAAGCTCGTTCAGCCTGTCAGCCTTAGCCTTGGACTTCGCCTTGAAGACCGGAATGATGCCTGCGCCGACCATATTGTTTGCAATCTGGTCAATAGCCCTGACCCCGTAATAATTATTGCGAGCAAGGTCTCTTGTGCGCTCCCGAAGCGCACGAATGACAGGCCTTGCCTCAGAGTTTGCTGAAGCTGCTGTTACCTTGCGCCAGCCTGAAAGCCGTCTTGTGCGAGAGGCTCCGTCATATCCTAGTGTCACATCCAGCGCCATGCGCGCCCTGACGCGATTTAAGGCCGCCCTGGGAGAGATGCAGGCCAGAGCTCTGTCCAAAATACCTATCTCCACACCACCTACACCCCCTTTGAGTAAGCAGGATAACGATAAGAACGGGAACTCGCTCCGAGCTCCCGTTCTATCAATCCTTTTATTTTGATTAAATCGTCCAGCGTCTGATACTGGACTTCTCTGTCCTTATACTTAACCCGTGTAGCGCCGCTTGCAATGGCAGCGCGTACAGCGTCAAGGTCTCCTTGAGTAAAAGCCATACATGATCACCTCAGCTCCAGAAATCAGAAGTGCTGCGTCGTTTTTTTGAAGAATTTGCGCGTGTGCCATTATAATTCTGACGTTTTTTCCATTCTTCGTCAGAAAATCTGTCCGTTCCTATAAGCATCGCCATTGCTCTGTTGAGTATGCGAATGTCGAGCGCCTCGTTGCGCTCGCGCATCTTCTCCCATACATAGCGGCGATAACCTCTTATTACTCTAGGTATTGTCTGCTCTGCCGTCAGCATCTTGAAATATTCCGCTTCATACTGCGGAAAATGGCACCAGCCGTAGGGAATGTCCTTGTCCGGGTCGCGCTGCTGCTTAAGCCATCCATAAAGCTCTGACTTCGCAATATTTGTGCCTATCGTCCACACCTTGATACCGCGATAGATACGTTTACCATTCTCACGCACCTCAACTGCACGAGGCTGATTTATTACAGCAGGCGCCGTTTCAACGCCCTTTGTAGCAATCACGCGAGCCGCATCCTGCGTTCTAACCCAGTTGTATACGGTATTTGTGTTAAAGCCGCTGTCGATTGCCATCTTTTCAATCTGACGTGCAGCGCCAAGGCTGTCGCGCCAGTGTTCGGAAAGCAGTGCGGCAAGCTGTTGCCAGCAGGGCGCGCTTAAATCCTGCGTCTTGCCGGGGAAAACTCTATAATCCACGCTCCATGACTCATTATTGCGCCCCCAGGCGACAACCTCCGCTTCGAGACGGTCCGCCTGAACGTCAACACCGGCCGTAAGGATGACCCCGCCCTCCGGTATTGTGTTGCGTTCGTAAAGCTCCCTGCGCTCATAGAGCCGCTCCCACTCGGGAGCTTCGCCCTTATCAACCCAGCACTCGCCAAGAACTGTATTGACAAAGGTCTTCAATTGCTCCGGATGTCCCTTTACCTCCTCAAATTCCGCCGCGAGCTTCTCCCACGTGCTATTCGGATGGTAGCTGTAGCCGGCCCAAATGTGAAAGCCAACATACCCATTGCGCCCCTCGGTCGTAGGACACCATTCTCCACGCTCAATCATCCACGACTTCTGACTGTGGTTTATCTTTCTATGACAGTGCTCACACTCATAACGCGCCGTCTCAGGCTTGCCCTCATCCCATTTGATCTGGCTCCAGCGTAGAAACTGCATATGTCCACAGAAGGGACACGGAACAAAGTAGCGCATCTGATTCGTGAACTCAAACCATTCCTGTATACGGCTGCGCCTGTCAATCGTCGGCGTACTGCCTATTGAAATTTTGCGATTCCAGTAAGTGTCTGTACGCTTGATGCCAAGGCGTATCTGGTCGCCCTCGGTGCCCGCCGTCGGAGGATAGCCGTCAACCTCGTCAAAAAGGACAACGCGCATAGTGACACGACGGAAACCTGAGGGCGCGTTCGCTCCGATAAGAAGCAGCTGCCCGCCGCGAAAGAGCTTCTTGCGCAGCGTGTTGCTGGAGGAACGGCTCTTCTCGTCAGATACGAGACCTGCTATACATGGAGTGTCCCGCAGCATGGGGCCAATGTCGTCCTTACTGTAATCCTCCGCGTCCTGATCTGTCGGCTGCACCACCATAATAGAGCATGGATCCTGATGGATGTAGTAGCCTATCGCGTGGTCTATCATCTTCGTGTATCCAACCCGGGCGCTCTTCATAACGACAATATACTCAACGCCGGGGTCTGTGAAGGCGTCAAGCATCCCGCGCTGATATGGGAAACAGTGCCACTTGCCCGTCTCCGCCGATGATTCTGGCGAGAGATAGGCATATTCGTCAGCCCATTCAGAGAGTGTCAGCTCTTTTGGGGGGCGGAAGCCCTCCATTACCTCGCGGACAAGACCGCCAATAGAAACGTCACACTGCATCTTTTAAGCTCCAATCGGCAAGCTCTGTCAGCGCCTCGCGCATCAGGTCGTCAAGGACGCTCATGTCAGAGACTGTGAGGTGCGGCAGCCGTATCTTCGCCTTTGAAGGTACGGATTGCACTCGCTGCCTGATCGCGGAGACCATCTTTGAACAGGCGTATTTCACGTCCTCAGCTCGCACAAGCTGCCCCTTTTCTTCGAGATATTTGAGACGCGCGAGCTTTGCCTTATAGGCCTCCGTTGCACCGCGCTGCTCAAAATAATCCGTCCCGCTTGGAATGCCTGGGTCGTCATCGTCCTCAGCAATCGCGGTTTCTGCTTCTGAAGGAAACTCAATCACAGGTTCTTCCTGCTCCTGCACGCTGCGGCGCTTACGCAGCTCCGCCTTAAGCTGCGCGCTCCTGTCCCACTGCGCCGAAGCTATATCCCAGTCAAGCTTTGCCCTGGCGCCTGTATGAACAACACCTATTCTGTTGCATTTAATAGCTTTATGTACCGATTGCGGAGTGACGCCCTTGCGGCGGGCAAACTCCGACATGCTGATTAGTTCCGCCAAGGGCGTCACCTCCTGTATACTTCAGCCTGATTTTTTCACTCACAGCTAGAAACCCCCCGCGCCTCGCGGCACCCTCATGCCCTGTTTTTTGCCAGAACCTAGTATCCGGGGGGTGGGAGTGTTATTTTGCTGTGTCCATTGCATTTTTAAATGCTCTTTCAAAGTTTTTATAGTATTTTTCGGGCGCAATGCTGGTAGCGCGCTCCCTGAAATTCCAACGGTCTGGAATCTTTACGCTTTCAGCAAAAGAGTATTTCAGTTCTATAGGATAGCGAGCCTTCTGCGCTCTATAAAAGACAAAGCCCCTTCCATCCTTGCGTGTCCACATAAAATAGCCTGGCTTTTTTAATATAGCCTTTGGCCACTTAGTTTTATCTAAGATTTCTCCGACAGGATCACGCTTGGGAATAGCAAGCCTGCGTGCTTTCTTTCGCGGGTCTTTCACTCCGCCAAGCTCCTGCATAGCCATAAAAGCATCAACGCTGCCAATGCTGACTTCCATCCCTGATATCCCAGCGCTTGCATTGCGGATGGCCCGTGAACTGCCGGGTTTTATGCGGATGCCCTTGCTGACCCAGTCGTTGCGAACGGTAAAAAGTTTCGGCAAATCCTCTCTTACAGCCGTTTGAATATCCTTCGCGGTATCATAAAGAGCCACAGATGCCGCGAACTTAAGTTGTTTTAAGACCTTGCCGGTGAACCATTCCTGCATCTCCGCAAAATTAGTTTCTATCTGAACATCCATAGCAATCACCTCACTCACTATTTGTATGCTTTAAAACATAGTCTAGCAGTTATCTAATGTATACTGAATTCAACGTTTTTTAGAAAATCATTTTTAAACTCAACATAATAAGGAATGGTGAACAGCTTTTTCAAAAATAGAATTCACTGACAGCAACGCTTTAGCCCCTGTACTTTCACGCTTTAATACCATAAATTCTACATATCTATGGTTTGTTGAATTTCAACCAACCTTATAAAAGCCGCTGACTGCAATGCTCTGTGATGCTTCTGGCTTAAATTCCAGCCGCTCGTTTTTTGAGGATATATAAAACCGCCTATAGATTCAGAGCTTTTATATAGCTGTCAGTCTCGTCTTTTGTAATTCCTATGTATGATAAAGTGATTTCTGGTGAACTGTGATTAAGCAAATATTGTATCCTAGTTATGTCCACACCCTGCTTATAGAGCTGATATCCGTAAGTCTTACGCATAGTATGCGTTCCTACTTTTTCCCTGATTCCCACCTCGTTCGCGGCCAGTTTGAGAATCAGCCACACCATGTATCGCGATATTGGCTCACGCCCCTGACCCACACGTGAAGGAAAGAGTGGAGAAGTCTCGCGATAGATCAGCGGAGAGGCGCGGAGAAATTCACGGAGAGCGGAACGGGCGGCCTTATTTAAGGGCAGTTCTTTGCACTTTCCCGTCTTCTTCTCGACGATTTCAAGATTGTCCTTTATGCGGACATCCCTTTCTGTAGGCTCAACGACATCCATCACTTTGAGCCGCAGTATGTCTGATACTCTAAGACCTGTATTCATACCAAGGACAAAAAGCGCATAGTCGCGCAAATTCCGCTCCTTCAGAGCGCCCTTTATTTTCTCAATATCAGATTTAGTCCTAAGCGGCTGCACGAAATGCATCTTCTCACATCCTTTACTATCGGCACTGCGCCCTCATGCGTTTTGCGCTCCACCCGAGCGCAATCTGCTTGCGTATCCACTCAAGCATCAGCTCCGTGTCACATTCTGGCACGCGCGTTATTGGAATAGCCCCCAGCGGAAGAGGGGAGTAATCTGCCTTTGAATGCCCGGCAATCCGCCCGCGGCCGTTGTCCTTGACCCAGATAATAACCTCGCCCATTCAAAGGCCTCCTTTTGCATAATAAAAAAGCAGCCCCTTTGAAAAAGGGCTGCGTGATAGGCTCTATTAGTGACTGTGCTTTAATCCCTTTAACGTCGAGATGGAAGTCCCAGTTTTTCAAAGAAAGCGTAATTGCGCTCATATGCTCTGCTGACAAGCGCATCATAGGATAATACCTCAATAATTGCCTTATAATTATCATTCACGCCAATAAAGGACTGTCCGTCAGCTGACTCTTTATAACCGGCAGTAAGGCACCTGTCTCTCATAGTAGATGTTAAATCACAAACAATATACAGATAACACTGCTGATTTGTGATATTTATTGTACGTCCCGACGACGTTTTAGCTTCACCTTTTCTAATTTTTTTCAAATATCCAATTGCCTGCAATATCGGGTCTTTGTCCTCACATGTCATATCGTTTCGCATCGGCTTTTTAAACTCAATTATACTCAATGCAGTCTTAGGGCGTTCACCATCATCTGAAGCGGCCACAGGACCATCATAGACTTGGAGAATCAATGCGTCAGGGCGATCAAGACTTGTGCTGTCAGTGATCTTAATTTGTTTAAGCGGCAAATCTGACGCAAGGTAGTCGTGGAAAGCAAGTCTTTCATCAATGAGCCAGAGATTGGCCATTTGATATGCCTCATCGGTAGATTCGCACTTCATTGGAAGAATAAGAGCGTGCAAGCTGGCTTCTGCTTCATACTTTCCATCCGCTTTCAATTTTAAAAGCTTTTTCAGCAGTTCAATAACGGCTTTCCTGTGGCTCACATATCCGGCAAGGTCGCTTTTCTTAATATCGTCGATGTCCTTGAGATATTCATTAAGTCGAACCTCATATTCCGGAACAAAAACATCTCTGGCTTCTAATATCTTACGCCCTTCGTTGAGCACCTTGCATTCGATATTATATTGATGTTGATGTAGATATTTGTCCATTTCACTGTAAGATGCTGTGTCGGAAAAAGGCAGGTCCTCAGGCAAGCGGCCTAAAAACGGACGGTATTTAGGTGCAATTTCCGCGACATATTTCGCAATATGAGCTTTTGCTTTCTCTTTGTTTTCTTTTAAAAATTCATGTAGGTATGTTTTTACAGCAACAAGCAGAGCAGCTTTGATTTCCTCCATGGAAATGTCCAAGTCTTTTAATTCGCTTCTTTCAAGAGGAATATCAAAGGAATTGCGTTCTGATGAGACTCTCTTATTCAGAAAACTGGATGACACCCGGCAGAAATAATCAAAAACACCACTCTCCGTTTGCACTCTGCCTATCAGCCCGGGGACGAGAGGTTCAAGCTTCCAGCTAGAAACCGCTCTGCCATCAGCAGTCAATATCATGCGGGGTGCCTGTTCCTTTGTTAAAGAAAACAGAATATGGGATAAATTAAACTCATTATCTCCGATGACAATAGTTTCGCACGTGACACAGGTTTTTGATTCGTCAAATAAATCTGAAATATCCAGCGTCTTTCCGCCGTCAATTATAGTTATATGCGGAATATTTGTATTTCCTACAATATACCCGATACAGTGTTCCAGAAGTTTAATTCCTATAGATTCAATACTGCTGGTGGGTGCGAATTCCGCATAATAATTTTTAAGGCATACTTTTGTAAGACATGGAGCTTCATTGACAACTACTGCCGGAGGTTCCACCGTAACATCGTTTTTGTGGTCGAATATTATACTGCGGTGTTGTTTTTCGTCTCCTTCAATATAAACGCTTTCTATTTCCACTTTGGCAAATGCCTTAAGCCAGACAAGGCGCCCTATCCCCTTGCCACCTCTGTTGCTTTTATAATCGCTGTCAAGCGTTTTAAAAGATTGCAGATTTGCATCTGTAAAGCCAATACCGTTGTCTGTAATTGTTATAGTCTGTATTGCGTTCTCTTTGACTTTTTCATCATCATTTATGGTCGTTTGATTTACTCGGTCTATTTTAATTTCTATAAAATCTTCGCTTTTTGCAGGAGCATTTCTATCTTCTATTGCATGAATTGAGTTGACAACTGCTTCAAATAAAGGCAGCAACGCATCGTTTTTACTAAACTTAACAGAACGTAACCGTCCTTCAAAATTTGTTATAATCTCGCCCATTGATGAAGACACCTCGCTAAAGGTATTTGTTGCGTTCATTGTACGTCAACTCCTCCCAATGTGTCTATTAAAACAAAAAAAACCTCATCCACAGTCCAGCCCCGGACCTTTGCCGGGGCTGGTATTCTGGGAGGTTTTGTAATGGCGTTTTCTGTTCAATTTCGATGATACAATTATACCGTAAAGAAAAAACATAGTTAGGCCCTTAGTGAGGACACCTTTTTTAGTTCAGCTTTTTATTTATTACAGGGTCATCATAAAGCCTAAACTCTTCGTCGGATGGACGCGTGATAAGAAAAAGGGCGATCGTACGAAGAAAAGCTTCGCGCCTGCGGCGCAGAGTTTTTGCCGTGATACCATCAAAACGTTTGCCTATCATCACAGTAGCACCTCCGTTGCCGTCACGCACAATACCTCCAGGACGCACAAACATAGAGGACATCTCAAAGAGCCTCCATGTCTCCGGATATTCTTTTCTAAATTCTCGAAATGCTCTTGAAATATTCCCCCACCCTCCCAGCATCTTGACGACCTCTTCCTGGCGTGATTCAAGGACGGCCTGCTGATGCGGCACATCCTCACCTCCATCTATCCGCACCCCATAGTCTTCCTGGGGCGCGCGGCGCATCTCATATACATCAACTGCACTGGGTGGCGCCGTCATTCCAAGCAGGACAGCAAGACCGTCGTCACACTGGTTTATTATTAATTTTATAAGCCTTATCACCTCTGACAGGGTTGGGGTATCTGACATAGCGTCTCCTCTCTGCGTCCTTAGGCTTGTGATGCTCGGCATATTATCTTCGCCTGTAGTCCGGAGCTCCTATCATCCACGCCTGTTCCGTCATCTCCATAAGACGGCTGAAAATTCTTTCGCCTCTGTCGCCGCTCAAAACCTTCTGAAGCCCCTCTTCGCCGACAGCGTTAGTCGTAATGACCGTAGGCAGCTTATGGCCGTAACGCCAATCTACAATCATAAAAAAACGCTCGTCCTTCCAACTGGTCACATTCTCCGTACCGGCATCGTCCACAATAAGCCAGTCGCAGCGCTTTACCTCTTCCAAAAGCGTAGCCTGATTGTTTAGCATCTCGCTTTTCAGTGCCTCTAAAAGCTCCGGCATAAGAGCAAACTTCACTTTGCGTCCGTTTTTCAAAGCTTCCATGCCCATTGCGATAGCAAGATGCGTCTTGCCACAGCCAACAGGGCCGCCGAGAATAAGCCCTTTATTTCTTTCCACACATTCTCTTGCTGTTCCCTTGGCGGCGCGCAGCGACATATCAGCGCCATCAAGGCTAAAATTGGCAAAAGTGTTATCGTATCTCTCCGCGGGAATGCCGCTATTCAAAAATACTACAGTCCGTGCGTGTTTTTGTGCATGTTCAACGCTTTGTGCGCAGGGACGCGCTCTCGTCACAAAATGCCGGAAACCATCGCGGTCATATTCTTCGCAGATTTCAAGAACAGCGCGCGAATGGCCGCACCTGCGCTGGTCAGTGCATTGCGCGCATCCATCCTGCCAGCTCATAATGCACATGATGTCCTGGACAAGAGTATCGCCTATCTCCTCGTCGCGCACCTCGCCAAAACGCATATAAAGCCATCGTGAAGCGTCCGCCCTGTCTCGTTTCCTAGCCTGCTGCAGCAGGGCATGATTCGGCAATATCGCCTTGAGATCACCTTGCTTGAATACCTCAGTCGTGGACATCATAACCTCATCCCTCCCGCTCTTAATCGATGTCCTTGTACTTTTCCGCCATTAACTGCACATGTTCGATCTCCGCTGCTGTCGGCGTCCCTATAGAGCCATCGGGATTATGCTCGGGGCCGTTCCTGGCCCTCTGTGGGGATATATGTGGCGGCGTAGGGTTCTTTGACGCCCGCTCTACCCAATTGCGGACAAAAAGCAGCAGATTCGCTTTTTCTCTCTCCGCACGGCTCTTTTTTCCCTGAATCCAAAGCGCCATCTTACGTGCCTCATTCAGTCCGTCCACACCGGGGAACTCGCGTTTTAAACTACGAAACTGCCCTATAAGCCTTTGCCCGTCAACCTTTAACCCCTCGACGTCACAGAACAATTGCACGATCTCCGTTTCCTCTGCGCTAAAATCGTCAATAAGCGTCATTTGTTCATCGTCGCCGCAATCTTTTGTTTTAGATTTTGATTTTATATTCTTTTCTGTTCTAATCTTCTCTGTTCTTAACGTGACATTCTCGTCGTTTGCGTGACGCGGCGTGATGTTGCGTGTCGTCTCGTGTTGTGGGATGTCGGAAAGTGGCGCAACCTCCTCGCGGTCTTCGCCAGCCGATGAGACGTGTTTTCTCCTGTCGCGATAACGCTTGCTTCGTTCTGCGTCACTGATGGGCTGACGCTTAGACCATGCGGCAATACAACCATCCTTGATAATTTCCTTTTCTATCATGGCAGTTAATACGGCCTGACAGGTTCCATCCTCATACCCGTACAAAGCATCGATAGTTTCAGGGTCATAGGACACAACAGAACCACGGTCAGCCTGCTGAGAGGCATGCTCAAGTATAGAAACCCAAATTGCGACAACAGTACCCATATTAGTATGTGCTTTTCTTGCAACAAGCGTCCACTTAGCATCAGAACAAGCACCGTGATACCATCTCAGCCAATCCATATCATTGAGCCCCTCTCCTTAACGTATAAACTTATAAATTTTTTATGATAGCGAACGCGTCTTTAAATCCCTGCGCGTATGCTGCATCTGCGTTGTAGCAGGTTAGGCTGTTCTTTGCACTGTTTCGGCATCCTGGAAGCATTCGATATGTGGTTCATCGGCGAGTTGACCCAGTAGCTGTACATAGTTATATTCTTTGGACATTTTTTATTTCCCCTCATTCTTATGCCAGAATCATTTTGATTTAGAAATGTTTTGCTTTTTCTTCGCTTAAACATACTTCTTTATTCCGCTCGTTCCAGATTCTTATTGCTTCGTTAAAACTATCCAGTGTACCAGTTGTATAGTTGCAATCTTCGCAGTGGATTTCATATCGAAGCCCCTTCGAGGTAACGATTACTTCTGGATTTCCGCAGTTACAGCGGTTCATACATCTTCCTCCATAGCCGCTTCCGCAGTTAGCCCGTTCTTCTTAGTAGTTCTTCTCATTATTCTGCCTCCTGCTCTAGCCATTTTTCTATCGACTCGTAAGCTCATCTATAACAATGGCAGGTATCCATCCACTTTACCATTTCGCGTGGTGCCATTTCGAAAATCATCTTTTTCAGTGCTTCAAGATTGGTCATTTTTATAAACTCCCTTCATAAAGATCTCCATAAGGGTCGTATGCTTGATACTCATATTCATCATAAACACTTTTATTACATTCCTCCTTCATAAACACTATCCAATGCCGCTTACTTTTCTGCTCCCGGATAAGCGGTTTTTGTCCGGCTAAACAAAGAACGTTTTTTACCGGAATCTGAATCTCACTCCATTTGAAAATTAGTATCCCTTCAGGCTTTAGAACTCTGAAACACTCAGAAAAGCCTTTGCGCAAATCCTCGCGCCAGTCGTTGCCTAATATGCCGTATTTCAGCGCCAGATAGGATTTTGCACCGGCGCGTATAAGGTGAGGAGGGTCAAATACAACAACAGAAAAAGAACTGTCTTTGAACGGCATATCGCGAAAATCCCCAATCACATCAGGAGCAATTATCAGCGTGCGGCCATCGCAGAGTTGTGTACTAAGACTACGATTATCCATATACACTACGTCAGGGGCGAATTTGTCGAACCAAAACATCTTCGAGCCACAGCAGGCGTCAAGAATTTTCTTCATCCCCAGTCCTCCTGTTCCATGCCTCAAAGGCTCTCTGTTGTGCTTGCTTTTCGGATGGCTCAACGAATTTAAACCCAGCATGGCAATTCCAACACCATGCCTTACACACATATCGAGCTCCATAATTTAAACTACCCTCTATCATGATACGTATATCATCTGAACCACAAAACGGACAGGGCTTGGGCTTAGTACGTTGTGCCACAACAGGCAAGGTTTTTGTTATATCATGGATTTCCTTGTTCGGTCTGTCCTCAGTGGCTGGCTGCCCTTCAATATCTTCAATTAGGAACTTAAAATCGCGGAGCAGTTCCGCGTATGCCTCTTGAGAACCAATATCGAAATCAGCAAAAGGTTCGCCGCCTTCGGCTACTATCTCATCGTTTATTGAATCAGCTATACTTCGTGGTGCGTCGGTGAAACCTTCGAGCAATAGTTTCAGCTGTTCTAGTGTTTTTTCAGTCAGTTGGTATTTGCGCATTGTTCCAGCTCCTCTTAAAGTACCCAAATTCGCACGAGCATGTCAGATTCTTTCACTATGCTATAATCCTTTTAGTTGATTTTTGTAATTGCCCGCGGCGGAGATGACAGTCTCCGCCGCGGGTGCTTTATACTGCGCTATGCTTTTGTAGCTTTCGTGGGGTTGCCCTGGACTATAAGCCAGCCATTAAGTTCTTGTGTCATCTGATCGAAAAGGTTCTCCTGCGCCTCTTGCAAATAGCGGTGGAATTTAGGGCAACGTAGCTGGAAAAGCGGCTGCTCTCCGGCTTGTTTTGGCTGTTCTATCTCTATTTCGATTTCCATCCACTGAAACCAGTCGCTGTTTTTATATATCTCAATATTTGCGAGAAACACTTGTGGAATTCGTACGGTGCCTTCTGCGTCTTTGACTTTTACGCAGAAGGTATAGTTATTGCGGTTGTCGAACGTAAAATCGCCGGTGATGTTGGATACATATTTGAAGTTTTTAATGGAATCCAGCAGGGTGTCAAAGTTTTCTATCGTCTGATTATCACTTCTCTTGATGTAGTCAATCAGTTCTTTAAGCTTAAAGACCGCTCCGCCGCTCTCAAGCACAGGACGCCATTCTTCCATCTGCACCGAATAGGTATATGGCATAGTAACTGTATCCTGACTACGGTGGATTACAGTATCATCCAGGATGGAATGAAAGCCGTCTTTATTACCAAAGACTACTGCGTAATCAAGTATGCCTTTTTCTTTAACCAGCCGACAAAAACTCTTGACGTCAAGCGCTTCGTACTGAAATCCCTGATAATTGTACGGTTTTAATGGCGTAGGGGCAGTGCCTTCTAGTAACACTATAGGTTCATCGCCGTTATAATCACTTGGTATTACAAGATTTTTGATATCCATGACATTTCCTCCTAGTTTTCTTCTGATTTAAAAACGCTGCTCTGTGTTGCTCCGACCTGCGCATTGCCTAGATCCCAGCTGTCTGCCTTGAGGTTGCCGACAAGATCTCGGCGGCAGCGTGTCACCCTCTTATCTGTAGCAAAACTTGGCTTCACTGAGGTTTTCATATCAAGCTGAGTTTCGCTGTCAGGGCAAAGCTTAAAATTCAGTGTGATTGTGATGCTGGCTGACTGCGATTCATCCTTCAGTGAGTTCACAACCGCCGGCAGCACCTTTTTAAACTGAGCATCAAGGTCCGTCATTTCCTTAAGAGATAGGTCTACCATCCCGTCTAACATCTTTGTTTCCTCCTTATGTGATATAATTTTCTCAATGAGTGTTCTTCTGGGCTTTTGACAGCGCCAACTGCCAAAGCCCTTTTTTCATGCCCATGCGCTTTTGCTGCGCGTTGAGATCTTGCCTTGTAGCTCTCCTGATGCCACCAGCTTGTCAGTAAAGCTCACCATCCAGCCACCTGTTACTGATGAAAACAAAAGATGCTCGCATTCACTTCCTTTCACTGTTTTTTCATATCGCAGCTCGCTGCCCATATACTTGATAATTTCCCCCGGCTTAAATGAAGCAGCTGCCATCACACGGCCTCTTTAAGACTGCACTCCGCGGCGTAAGCATCTAAATCAGCCTGAGCTTCGGCGGCGGTGCTGCGGAACGGCAGCTCTTTTTTCAGCATGCTGTGCTGCGTACCGCGGCGATCGCGGAACTTTGTACTGTAGGCTTCGCCATTTACGGTCTTATGCGGCGCCACATACAGGGTGTATTGATACCCCTGCGGAGCGTATATATAGCTTTTACCTGCCATCTTTATCCTCCCTTTCGCCCAATACCCAAGCCGATGCAGAAGCTCCGGAAGGCCACCCACGTGAGTCCTCCTATGCCAACCCAAAATAGGTTAATCACCAGTCCGATGTTCGGGGCGACATACCCGCAAAAAACGCTGCTCTCAGCAATAGCGTTCATCTTCGGGAGCCCCTTCCGTGAATAGGGCACATACATCGCAATCTAGAGACAGGCTGAGCACTCTGATGTTCTTCAGGTACGTTTTTAATTCGTCCAAAGACTGACCTTTTTCAAGACCAGCCTCAAGATACGTAAGAATTGACCGCAAAAGGTCAATATCTTTGTTCACTGTCTCGCGGCTGGTTTTCTCTGCCGACTCGGTCTTTATCAGTTCTACAATGGGTTTATCGTATTCCTTCATTTTTCACCCTCCCAGTGTCTCTTCTTCGCGTTTTTGTTGAGATACTCCATCCGCTTCCGATTCCGTTCTCTATCGCAGCCTGCGCTCCATAGGGCAACCAGGCCCGTCATAAGCAGCAGCAAAACCATCGCTGCGGCTATGAGTCAGAATCTCATAACAATTGCCTCCTTTCAGATATTTGCCCGTAGCCCTTTCAGCCTTCGCTCCATCTTGGTCATGGTGCGACCGGAAGACTTCCTTGTGGTGTCGCGCCACTCATCTAACTCTGCTTTTACGTAATAAACCTTTGAGCCCTTGCTTCCTATGTTGTGGAAGGGCGGTCCCTCGCAGGCATTTGCGGTTGCGATTCGGCTTCTATTGAGAAGTCCTTGGGAAACCCTCAAATAGGCAGCTGCTTCTTTTGTGGTCATATTGTAGGGGTCGCCACATTCGGCGGCAGGTTTCTCGCGCTCTGAAAGCAGCCTATCCAATTTCGCGCTCACCTCATCAAGCTTTGCGATAATCGCCGCAGGATCTGCAAGCTGTAGAGTAACTATCCCGTCCATTAAAAGTCCTCCTTCCTTTGTAGAGGTCCTGAACAAGTCCGCGCCTCCCTTATCAATGCTTTCTGATATAATTAAAAAAATTCAAACTGGCATCATGGCAATTAGATACTTGGCAGAATTTTATTTTTCTTCTTGACCAGCTTGATCCACAGCAGTTTCTTTACAGACACACCCAGCGCTGGTTTCTTTGAGAATTTCCATCGCATCAATAGGAGTTTCCTCAGAACCTCCGGTTATATACAAACTCCAGCCCGCTGGCGCAGAATTTGTCCCAAATCTGCAAAACTTGTATTGCAATACAATCACCTCGCTTAAAGGAGTGGTTTTATGCCCGTACAATGCCCTCTACACCAGCAAGATTGCATCGAGCAAAAATGTGCGTGGTGGGAAGAAATGTCAGGCGGATGCGCGGTTAAAGCAATTGCGTTCTGGCTTTCATGTATAGATTCTGATATTACAGATAAACCAGATAAAAAATAATTTTTATGCCCGGTATCCGATTGTCATGGTTCGCTTGCGGCCTAGACTACTTTTAGGATCACCTCCGCGCCGCGGCGGAGTTTTTCGTTTAGCCCGGGGTCGTCGATGCGGGCGTTGTCGCTGAGGTCCTGCACGATGTCCGCATATTCCTTGCGGTCCGATATCGCCGGAAAAAGCTCCTCTATGGCCTCCCTAAACTCCCGAATTATGCGGCTGATTTCGTCTCTGGTCGGTTCACCGCCGCGATTTGGCTCGCCTCTTCCCGCTCGCGGCTCGACGGGGGCGGCGTAGGGTTTTCCAGCAGGAGGTCGTCTACTGTGCAGCCGAAGAGTTGGGCCATTCTGACAAGCTCTGTTGCTCTGGGCTCACGTGTCCCTGCTTCGTACCGTATGATTGTCGCCGTTGAGATTCCAATCTGTTCTGCTACTCGAAGCTGCGTGAGGCCTGCGCTTTCACGCCATTTTCTGAGATTTGCCATTTAATCACTTCCCGTTTAAGATTTTTTGTGTCAACGTGATACCATTTTTCCGGAATTCGCACATATACGCCCTTCCAATACGACACACCGATATCAGGCAGATATATGCGTCCAGGGGACAGTCCCTGTTTGCGGAAGAAGCGTGTAAAATAGCGTTCTTCTTCGGTTGGCACATGTTCCCATGGAAAATATGGCGGATATAGCTTCATTACATTTATGCAATAAAGTTCCATTGCAAAAGCAAAGGCAGAAGCACTCATTACAGCGCCTCTTTGTTTTATGACGCAGCACTTGAATGCGCGTTCTGCCACCTCGTCCCAAAGCAAAAAGCGAATAGGCTCTTTTGTATGACGTTCCTTTATCATGGCGCACATATCTCTTTCATATTTCGGAGTTCGTACCATTCCAAAGACTTTTGACATAGCGTTTGCCTCCCTCAATGGGTCAAGATGTCCTACACGAGCGGTTTATTCCAGTGCTGCGAGGAGCGCTTTGGCTCCTCTTTCTATCTTCGCTCTCATTTCCGGGGCGTCGATGCGTCCGTTATCGTTTAGGTCTAAGAGAATATTGGCGTAGCTTTCCTTGTCTTGGACCTCTGGAAAGAGTCCGTTGACGGCCTCCCTAAACTCTCGAATTATGCGGCTGATTTCGTCTCTGGTCGGTTCGCTGCCGCGGTTTGGCTCGCCTCTTCCCGCTCGCGGCGCGGCGGGGGCGGCGTAGGGTTTTCCAGCAGCTCATCAAGCGGAATACCGGTAACTTTTGTAATCAGCAACAGCGTATCGATTGACGGCTGCTTGGCTCCTGTCTCCATACTGCGCCAGAAAGTCTGACACACGCCCACCATCTGCCCGGCTCTACCTTGTGTCAGGCTGTGCTCCTTTCGCCATTTCAATAGCAAATCTGCTCTAAATGCCATTTTTACCCCCCTTTCTCTTATTGTTTTCCTCTACCATATTTCTAATGAACCCCTTAATGTTCATTAATATACCCTTAGGGGCTATTTATGTCAATACCCCAGGGGGATAATTATGCCCGTAAAGTTTTTGCAAGTTAAAACCCCATTGGGTATAATGATGTTAATTTGTTAAGGAGAATAAACTAGATGACGAGTGATATAACTGCCGAAAGAATCAAAGATTCTAGGACAAAAATTGGACTAAGCGGTCAATCTCTTGCAGAAGCAATTGGTGTCACACAAACATCTATTTCCAGATACGAGACCGGAAAAAAGAAACCTAGTTTTCGTACTCTAAAGAAGATTTCAAGGACATTAAATGTATCAACCGATTATTTAATGGGGTTATCGGAAGAATCAGAACCGCCGGCACAAAACGAAGATGTTATGTATACCGTCAAAGCTCCACGCATGAACACAGATCAGCCTGACGCGCCTAAAATTACGCATGGAGATATTCCTACCGCCGCCGCAGAATTTCGCGGAAGGCTTAAGCAAGAGATATACCACATGGATGCAGACGATCTAAAAATTACACATGATGTACTTGTCTCCTGCATAGCAATGTTGGATTCTTTGAGAGATACAGAAAAGCAAGTAAAAACAGCCTGATAATACAGCTCTACCCAGAACTTTAAAGGTTCGAGCCTAAAGTAAAAAACACGTTTCAATGTGGGATATTTGTTCGTATGTCGAGTGCATTGTAAACGAGTAGGTGCAATCTCATTCTAATGTCTTGGCTTTTTCAAACGCTCCTCTCATATTCTGAAATGCAATTATAAATTTGGAAGGGAAGGGTTTTTTGTGGCAAATGTCATAGCGCTGTTTATTCTTTTTGGGCCGGCAGTAATCTTCTTAATCCTTTTTTTAGTTCAAAGGAAAAAAACAAAGAATTTACTCAGCCAATCGCAATCTTTCCAAGAACGTATCGCTTCGCTTGAAAAATATGATGGCATCCTTGATATCGATAAGATAATAGAGAATAAACGGCATGAAGCAGAGCAAATAAAAACGACCGCTCAGAATGATGCTGACGAAATTATTCAGAAGGCTAAAGCGGAAGCTGAACAAATGCTGGAAGGATCACAGGAAGAGTTAAACAAAGTACAAGAAGAGAAAAGAACAATAATTGCTCAGGCGAAAGAAAAAGCCGCTGAAGTGGAGCTAAGAGCAAATGCCACGTTGCAATTTTCACAAAAGAATGCTATGGATATCATGCTAAGCGCGCAGGAGAAGGCAAAGGAAATTGCTGGAGAAGCCTACACTATCAAAGAACATGCCGACCAATATAAAGACATTGCAGATGCTATGCTCAATAAAATCGAGGGGTACGGAAATAGGTACATCATTCCTGGTAGGATCCTTTTGGATGACCTTGCCGATGAATATGGCTTTGATAAAGCTGCGCAGGATTACAAAAATATCAAAAGACAAATTGATGTCATGGTGGAAAACAGAACCGCTGCCACATGTGACTATGTTGAACCACACAGAAAAGCAACCGCTGTAGACTTTGTTGTGGATGCTTTTAATGGAAAAGCCACGGTCATTCTCAGTAAGATAAAAAAAGACAACTATGGACAGTTGAAGCAAGAACTGCATGACGCTTTCATTCTGGTTAATCACAATGGCAAATCTTTCAGAGATGCTCGAATAACCAAAGCATTTTTAGAACAATATTATGAGGCATTGAGATTTGGCACCATACTTTATGAAATGAAGGAAAAAGACAAAGAAGAGCAACGTGCAATTCGAGACCAGATGCGCGACGAGGAAAAGGCACGTCGTGAAATCGAAAGGGCTATGAAAGATGCGGCCAAGCAGGAAGAAGTTATTCAGTCTGCTCTCGCTAAGGCGCGCGAAAAATATGCCGTGGCTAATGAGGAGCAAAAAAGCAAATACGAATCTCAACTTGCAGAGCTAGAGGCTAAACTAAAAGAAGCTGAGGAGAAAAACCAGAAGGCTTTATCTATGGCTCAGCAAACGAAGAGCGGCCATGTTTATATTATTTCAAATGTGGGATCACTTGGTGAGGACATATTAAAGATTGGCATGACACGGCGCTTAGAACCTCTTGATAGAGTCAAAGAACTGGGGGACGCCAGCGTACCATTTGCGTTTGATGTCCACGCAATGATTTGGAGTCAAGACGCACCTTCACTTGAGAACGCGTTGCATAAGCATTTTGCATTGTCCAGGGTAAATAAAATAAATAACAGAAAGGAGTTTTATAAAGCTACTATTGCAAGTGTAAAGGAAGAAATTGAGACGCTAGGTATCAAGGAAATTAAATGGACTCTCCAGTCTGAGGCTAGAGAATATTATGATACTATTGCTCTTGAAAAACAATTTGATGAAGACCCAGCGGTACAGGAATCATGGCTGGTTGCAAACACGAAAGATTTTGACAGTTCGAAAATAGCGCTTTTATCAAGTCCCGATGAAAATTCGGATGATGACTAAGCTATCGCGTTTTCAAAATGATATGTAACCCTCAGCACAGCCGTCTATATAACTTTTTTATAATGTTGCTGGCCCTAGGGTCAGTGATTATCATCGTGGTTGACGGCCATGTATCTATGCCGCCAGAAGAGCAGATGTTGCTTCAAATAGCAGATAACGTCATTTGGGGCATTTTTATCGCTGATTATTTCATAGGATTATTCCTGTCCGCGAATAAGAGCTCATACATAAAAACACACGTTCTAGAACTCATTGCCATTCTTCCTTTTAACGCCATTCTGAAAGGGCTTCGGGTTCTGCGAATTTTCAGGGTTATGCAGTTTGCGCGGGTGCTGCGCATCGCCAGAATGGCAAGAATAATAGCTTATTTCGGCAGAGCCCTGGGAGCTACGAACCGGTTTATGACACGGCACAGCTTCCAGTATGTGCTAATTATCACCTGCGGCATTGTTCTTCTGGGTTCGGCCATGATTATTTACTTTGAAAAAATGGACGTCGAAGATGCCCTATGGTGGTCGTTCGTGACGGCTACGACGGTAGGATACGGGGATATTTCGCCTCGTACCGTTGGAGGCAGAATAGTCGCTTCCGTCCTGATGCTGGCCGGAATAGGCTTTATCGGCGTATTGACCGGCAATATCGCATCTTTTTTTATAGCAGAAGACTCGACAAAATCGGTGAAAGAGGAGATGGTGAATGTCGCTATCAAAAAACTGGAAGATTTCGACAGCCTGACGGAAGAGGAACTTACGGAGGTATTTAATGCTCTTGTTGCAATTAAGAAAGCTCATTAGGCCCCGGAAGGAGTAGGTGTTAGAGTATATCAATTATCCCAATTTGGAAGATGTGATTGCAAAGGCAAAAGAGGCTTGTGCGAATAGCGGATAGAAGTAGTGAATTTGATGTCGTTGATAAACTGTCCTGAATGTACAAATCAAACCTCCGACAGAGCCTATACCTGTCCGCACTGCGGCTTTCCGCTGAGCGAAACACCGATCAGCACCCGGAAGTGTCGGGGGAAAATATACGTTGCGGGCAAGGCTCTTGACACTCTGGCACGTAATCTTCGTGACAGACTTAGCATAGAGTTTGACGAGACAGACGAAAAAACACTGGCCGATGTAAAAGAAGTTCTCTATGATTGCATGCGCTTTTATGAGGATCATAAGGTCAAGCAGAAATTAGCTTAGAATTACAATAATTTAAGCACATCTACACCCGTACTAGAAACAGACAAGATACACCCTAAATATCAAGTGACACCCTGCAATGGCAGGTTATTGATTCCAGAAAGAGGTGGATTTAATGGAAAGTTCAATAACTGGATATCACGGTTATATTGGTGAACATCTAAATGCAAAGAATATCAATGACCGTGGTCTCCAAGTACTATCTGTTTTAAATAATGGAGAAGATTTTGCAGATTTGTGCCAAGGTTATTTCAGCACAATAGGGACATTGGTGAGTGATGGGAAATCTCAGCATGCATTCGAGGGTGTTTCTCATTTTAGGAAGGGACGCCTTTTATGGGGGCAAATAAAAAACGGAACTTTCGGATACGCTGCAGAATTGAAAGACTGCAGAACCGGTTCTAAGTCTTATGATAGGACAGAGAATGACGTTGAATTGCTCAAGTATGTGTATATGATCTATATACCAGAAGGATATTGTAGGTGCCTTTTAGTTTTACAGAAAAATGGGAATATCGGAATTAAAAGCGTTTTAACAAAAGCAATAGCCAATAGATTCAACGAATATCATAAAGAAGATGGTATGACACTAGGTTTTCTTCCTTACCTTGACATCAATCTTTTATACGAGTATATGACTTCAGGCGAAATTGTTTCTATTAAATTCTTAAAAGATAAGTTGCCTTTAGACATCGCGAATAAAATTGGAGCCGATGATGATGAGGAGAGTGCAAAGGCCGTTTTAACTTTTACCAAACTCAGGAAAAGAACGATTCATAAATTACTCGGAGAAGATCTTTTTCAGCGCCTAAAAAATAAAGAGAGCACGGCGGGGCTAGCCCGTCTTGATATTGGATTTGACTACGATACTATAAAATTAGAAATTTCAAAGGAAAAACAGACGAGAAAAACCAAGGTGTTTAATTTGATTGATTCAGACGGCTTTATAGAATCAAGAGAAATAGTGCCTCCGGAAGGAGAGACGGAACATGGATGGCCTACTTTTACTTATGTCTGCGATAAAGCCTTTGATTATCTCTGCGAACTATGCTATAACTTGTCAATAGTAAAGCCGGAAAAACCAGAGAGTTTCTCATCAGAGAAATAAATAATCGAAGGAGGAAAATCTATTGTTTGAGAAATTATCGATAAACGATATAATAAACGAACATTATCATACCCTTCATAATTTTAATAGTAAGAGAATAAAAAAGTCAGAAGTATTTTTTTTCTTTATTGCTCCGACTCTTATCTCTCTGTTATGCGCGTTGCTCTCACCTTTGAATTCTACCATTTCAACAATTACAATTACTATTATGTCTATTTTTGGAGCTTTGCTTTTTAATGTCCAGATTCTACTTTGCGATCTTAGGATTAAGATAAAAAAACGGATGAACGAAGTAACACCTCAAAGTAGAGATAAACAAGAATCAGAAATAACGTCACAATTAATAAAAGAATTATACTCCAATGTTTCTTTTGGAATTCTAACTGCTTTGTTTGAGGTCATCATAATGTTTTTTTGGTCTCTATCAACAGCCGCCTTTTCTGCAAACTGCAAGGTATATTTGCCATTGAACTATATCTTTTCTGTCTTTTCGTATACTATTATTTTTTGGTTTTTCATCACGCTTTTAATGATTTCAAAGAGAACGCATGCCTTAATTACAAGAGGGGAATTCTCTTGAAAATCTTAGAAGCTCTCGTTTAGGATACAATGTAAACATTCGACGACTGATTCCACCATTATGAGGCTTATATCATTCTATGTTTTGCTGGGGTTGTCATATCCGACAATTTTGTTTGTGTTTTTGTCCGCACCCCCCAATCGCTTCCAATTATTCCAATAGGCCGGGTGATAGCATCGTGAGATGGGTGTTTCCTTAAAATTATTTATTAAAAAACCATATACTAGTTGATTGAGCCCGTTGTTTTCGACTATTTTCCCATCTTTTTCTAATTCTAGTCCGGTAACTGCATCTATGATCCATACAGGATTATATGAACGCAGACGCTTGAGAAGATCGTCCTGAATTGCTTTTATTTCCCATAACAATTCGAACATATTATCTCTTATAGTTTCATCTAGTTTTATTCCTCGTTTGATACTACTTCTTGCAAAATCAAGGGATGTCTGGTATTGAATCGCATTGCAGATTACAAGCGGACATTCTGGTTTGATATCACGAATTAAGTCTTGAGTGTTTTCGCAGTTTGGTGACATGTTCACACGGTTTTGCTTCAGGATGATATGCAATGCTTTTGTTAAGAACTTGTCTATATTATCTCCTGTTTCACTCTGAGCTGGATAAATAGGCATTAATTCTCTATTTTTATAATTTTTTTGCACATATTCTGATTTATGAGGTGATTCTATGAGCAAAACAATAGACTTTTGCAGGCCAGAATCGCATTTTTTGTCATAAAACTTTGAAGTTCCTTCGTCTTGTTTTGGCTTTAGTGTAGATGGATAAATAAATTCTTGCTTTGTAATGCTTATGGAACCTCGCTGAGTATCTGGAACCTTGGAATCGTTCAAAAATGTTTTTTGAAAATCTTCGCAATAAATGCGTGCTAGCCGGGAAATAAGCCGCTTATATAACCTCTTAACTTGATCGGAGGTCAATTCCTGCGTATCGTTATTATCTGACATTGTATTTATAGCCTCCAGACATCTTTATTGTGTATTGTGGCACTGCGTTTATTTTAATATATCCACAGCCGATTTCAACCCCTGCGGCGCCAGATGCGCGTATCGCAGGGTTGTTTTTATGCTTTTGTGCCCCAGCAGCTCGCGAACGGTGTTAAGCGGTACTCCGGCGATTACGAGCTGGCTTGCGAAGGTGTGACGGAGATCGTGCCAGCGCAGATGACCAAGGCCGGAATCGGAGAGCAGCTCATACCATGCGTCGTTTACGTTGTAGAACAGGCCGCCTTTTGGAGCAGGGAAGACCAGGTCTCCCGAAGCTGATGGCAGCTCTTTTTTCCATTTGTCCAGCACCGGCAGCAGTACGCCGCTGATGGGGATGCTCTGCATATCCTCGGACTTTGTATCGTCAGCCTCAAGGTATATGCTGCCATGTATCAGGTCGAGGCTGCTCCAGCGCAGCGTAATCAGGGAGCCCCAGCGTATGCCGGAATATAAAGCTGTCATTACCATAGGGGTAAGCGGATCGGGGTAGTCCCCGGACAAGGGGGTGTCATAGATACATTTTTTCGTGCCATTGCGTACCAACTTGTCTCTGGAGTCGAGCGCACTCCTCAAGACTACGATCTCTTTTTTGGACAAGAACCGCCATGCCTTTTTAGAATCTGTCTCTTTCAGGTGATCTAACTCTGCAAGCGGGTTGCCCGCGATGATTTTCTTATCGACGGCCCAGTTGAGCATTGAAGTCAAGTATCCGGCAGATCTGTTCAGCGTGGCGTTTTTTAAATGCCTCGTTTCTCGCATCTCCCGCCGCCATATCTCCATGTCGGCAAGCGTGAGCTCTGAGACGGGCTTGTCGTCAAAGGCTGTGAAGTACCGTTTCAGGCCTTTAATGGTCTCTCCGCCGCTCTTCCGGTGTTCCATGACCCATTGCTCGTAATAGTTATCCCGAATCATGCCGCAGGTCTTTTCTATCTCTGGAACTTTGAGAGGGTCTTCTCCCCGTGCAAGAATGCCGAGAAAGGCCTGAGCGTCACGGCGCGCTTCCTGGAGGGAGATAAAGGCAGCATCGCCGATAAGATACCATTTGCGTGCGCCGTTGATTTTATAATCAAGGTAGAAGGTCTTGTTGCCCGAGATGCCTACTCGCAAGGTAAGTCCGGCTATCTGAGTATCCCTGATAGAATACCTCTTATCAGGGACGCCTAAAGATGCTATCATTGTCTGAGTGAGTTTGGCTTTCATCTTTTTCTCCCATTTTTATGGCTTCCAGTGGCTACCGATTGGCTACCGTTTTTCGTAAAAAATTATATCACGGAAGATATGAAAGTAAAAGGTGAATTTAGATATATACGGTGATAGTCAGCATTTTTAAACATTATCAAACTACCTAAAATAGCTACTTTTAAGCAGAATCGCCTTCACACGGTGGAAGTCGTTGGTTCGAACCCAATATCGCCCACCATTGCAAACACAAGACTTTCGGAATTTTCCGAAGGTCTTTTTTATTGGTCATTGAAAACTCACGGATATATCACCAATTTTTAGTCACTCGTATAGTGTTGATTATGAATATAGCTGTCTTTGAGATGACTTCCAATAAATCAGGCGGAGGTATTGTCGCAAGCCTAAGATGTAAATAGGCGTAAGCTAGTATGGATCACGACTATTGCGGGCTAACGATCTATTGTGATCAGCCTTTGTTTACTTGTGATTGACATATATGTATGCCTATGATATAAAACAATACAATAAGTATCTCTTCTTGGGGGCGTTGTAGATATGCTCAGGGATGAATTATCTGATCGCCGAATTGGATTGGCGGACTGCAATAATTTTTTCTGTTCTTGTGAGCGGCGGATCTGTCCGGAACTTGAAGGAAGGCCCGTTGTTGTGCTGAGCGGCAATGACGGCTGCATTATCTCACGTTCGAACGAGGTCAAGGCGATGTGTGTGCAGATGGGCGCTCCGTTTTTTAAATATAGAGAGCTGCTGGCCTATCACGGCGTCGCCATTCGTTCCGCAAACCACAGGATATATCAGGGCATCTCCTCCGAAGTGATGGCTGTTATCCGGAGCTACACAGACTGTCAGGAGATATATTCTATAGATGAATCTTTCTTTAATCTCGCCATCCCTACCATTTCAGATCCATTTTCCTATTGTGAAAAGCTGCGTCAGGAGATATGGCGGCGATGCCGCATTCCCATCTCGATAGGCATCGCTCCTACGAAAACTTTGGCGAAGCTTGGAACTGAGTACGCGAAGAAGCACCGTGAGACTAACGGCGTTCTTTGGATGGATAAGTCAAGATATAAAAGTGCCGGTTTCATGAGCGCCTTTCCCTGCCGCGACGTTTGGGGCATCGGCCCTAAGATGGCGGAGAGTCTGAGCCGCGCCGGTATCAGCAACGTGGCCCAGTTTGCGGCACGAGAGGACACGTGGATCAAGGATAAATATAATATGCCAGGGCTATATACGGCATGGGAGCTGCGCGGTTTCTCCGTAAACCCCGTTCAGAATAAGCGCAGGCCTCAGCAGAGCATTATGGTCTCGCGCTCTTTTGGAGAGCCGATAACTACCTTTTCCGGGGTGCTGGACGCCCTTATCTCGTTTACCGTCTCTGCCGCTGCGCAAATGCGGCGAGCCGGGCTTTCAGCCGGAAAAATGGAGGTGTATGTGGCGACAAATCGTTTTGGCAATGATTATTACGCAATGGGGAAGGACTTCGTCTTTCATGAACCGGAGACACTTGACGGAACGTTTATCAAAATCGCGACTGAGCTTCTGAAACAGATATATACGGACGGACGCCAATATAAAAAATGCGGCGTTATCCTCTCTAATCTGTCAAACGTATCTTTGGGTAGGCAGACGAATCTTTTCGCCGACGAAGCTTGTGAAAGGCGCAGGGCGGCCATGACCGTAATAGACCGTTTAAACAACGAGGGAAAGAGGCCCGTTCTGAAGCCCGCTGTGCTATGCGAAAGGCCGGATTCAGAAAAAAACTGGAAAAGCAAATCAGAGTTTAAGACAGACGAAAAAACATTGCAAAACTCGCCGGTGGAGGCGACGCGCTTTCAATCCCACGCCGAGGATTTCTGAGGAACCTTTGCAAAATGGCATAAAAAAATGGGCTTACGCCCAAAAATGTTCAATGGTGGATCGTACAAGAATCGAACTTGTAACCCCCTGATTAAGAGTCAGGTGCTCTGCCAGTTGAGCTAACGATCCATATAAGCCTTGAGGTCCGGCTTTTTGGAATAAAAATGGTGGATCGTACAAGAATCGAACTTGTAACCCCCTGATTAAGAGTCAGGTGCTCTGCCAGTTGAGCTAACGATCCATCATATATGAAAGTTATAAGTGGGGTGAGTGACGGGAATTGAACCCGCAACCACCGGAACCACAATCCGGTACTCTAACCAATTGAGCTACACTCACCATACAACTTTCGGTGCTTTTCTAAAGTGGCGCGCCTGAAGGGACTCGAACCCCCGGCCCACTGCTTAGAAGGCAGTTGCTCTATCCAACTGAGCTACAGGCGCATCTTTCACCACTGCCTCTGCCGAAGCACGCGAATAATTATAACTAAAATTATCTTTATGTCAATAACAAAATGACAAATTGCCAGCGGCGATATACTCCGATGTCCTACGTCAGCCGCGAGCGAAAAGTGGAACTTCCAAATTATCAATAAACATGGAAAGCTAGACCCGCAGAATAGCATTGTCAAATTAATCAAGATAGTTAACATAAAACTATAGCTCAATATCACATCTCGTGATAGGATAATACATTGGAGGGGAGTTGTATTAATGGCAGATCCCGAAAAGAAGTCTGTAAAAAATCATAAACACAAAAGAAAGAGCGCTAATCTCACCGTGTGCCCGCTTGGCGGCATGGGCGAGATAGGCAAAAACTTAACTGTATTCGGCTATGGCGAGGAATTTATCATAGTGGACTGCGGCCTTAAGTTCCCGGAAGAGGATATGCTGGGAATTGATTTTGTAATTCCAGATATCGAATACCTTATGGAAAATAAGGCTAAGATAAAGGGTATATTCATTACCCACGGTCACGAAGACCACATAGGGGCGCTTCCGTTCGTGCTCCCGAGGCTCAATGTCCCCGTATACTGCACGCGGCTTGCAGGCGGCCTCATCGAAAACAAAATGCTTGACGTAAAAACTGGCTACACTCCTGATTTTCGCTATGTCTCCCAGGGGGACAGCGTGGACGCGGGATGCTTCCATGTCCAGTTTATTCCAGTCTCCCATTCCATTCCCGATGCAAACGCGCTTGCCATCCACACGCCGGCCGGCGTCGTCGTACACACCGGCGACTTTAAGTTCGACCCTACGCCGATAGACGGCATTCGTTCCGACTACAGCGCCCTTGCGAGGCTTGGCGACGAAGGCGTGCTTCTTTTGATGTCCGACTCTACGAACATCGAAAGGCCCGGCTCTACGCCGTCCGAGAAAACTATCGAAACGACCTTCGAGCGTCTATTCCGCCTTTACAAAGATAAAAGGATAGTCATCGCCACGTTCGCCAGTAATTTGAACCGTACGCGCATGATCATCTCAACCGCTGCGCGTTTCAACCGCAAAGTGGTGCTTGTCGGGCGCAGTATGATAGCGAACGTCGACTTGGCGGAGCGTCTTGGCTATATCGACGTCCCTGAAGGGCTTGTCATCACCCCTCAGGAAGCGGAGAATATGCCAGACAACCGCGTGGTGGTGCTCACGACGGGCAGCCAGGGCGAGCCGTTCTCAGGCCTCGTGCTTATGAGCCGCGGAACGCACCGCCTTGTGAAGCTCGGGCCGAAGGATCTAATAATCATTTCCGCTACGCCTATACCTGGCAATGAGAAACTTGTGAGCCAGACGGTCAACCGTCTCTTCGGATGCGGCGCGGAGGTCATCTACGAGCGTGACGAAAAAATACACGTATCGGGACACGCCTCACGCGACGAACTGATGATGATGCTGAGCCTCGTGCGCCCGAAGTTCTTTGTGCCGTGTCACGGCGAGTACAGGCATCTTGTGCGTCACGCGCAGCTTGCGCGTGAAATGGGCGTTCCGTCGAAGAATATTTTTATTCTCCAAAACGGCGACGTGCTGCAGTTCACAGGAGCCTCGAAGGCTGAAATAATCGGACGCGTTCAGGCGGGCCCCGTCCTCATCGACGGCATGGTGCTCGGTGAGTTTGAAGGCAGCATCCTGCGCGAACGCAAGGAGATGGCTGAAAACGGTCTTGTTGTCGCCTCCGTCGTCTTGGACGACGAGATGCGTCCTGTTGCGCCGATACAGATCCAAACGCGCGGCAGCGTCTATTCGGCGGATGACGGAAGCACCTTCCGCGATCTTGAAAACGCGGTAAAAGGAGCGGTAAGTCAGTTTGCGAGGACGCCGGGCGCAAAGAGGGAGACGCTTCCCACGGAGATACGCAAGCGGGTGAGGGAGGTATTCGCGCGTACGTCGCGCAATTATCCTACCATCATCCCACTTGTAACATATATTTAAATTTATGCGGCAGATAATGCCGCATTTACATTGAGGAGAGATATTTGATGTCTGTGACATCTGTTTTGCAGGTGCTTGCCGGAGTTGGAATTCTTATTTATGGAATCATCATCATGGGGGACTCTTTGCAGATAATTGCGGGAGACCGGCTCCGCAGGCTTATAGGTTCACTTACGGGGACCCCTATCAAGGGGCTGATGGTCGGCACGGTCGTTACGTCAATACTGCAAAGCAGCAGCGCTACCACGGTTATGGTCGTAAGCTTTGTAGACGTAGGGTTCATGAACCTTACGCAGGCTATAGGCGTCATACTTGGAGCCAATATCGGTACGACCGTAACCGGTCAGCTTATAGCCTTCAAGATAACAAATTTCGCCTATCTGTGCGCCGTGGTTGGGGCCGCTATCTGCATCCTCTGCCACAAAAAGCGCCATAAGCAGATAGGCGTCGGCATCATCGGCTTCGCGCTGCTATTTATAGGCATGGAGATGATGCAGCAGCCGATGTCGTTCCTAAAGACGCGCCCCGATCTTCTTATGGCCTTTGGGAACCATCCGATGCTCGCGTTCTTGGCGGGACTGGTCATTACATTGATAGTCCAGTCCAGTTCGGCTACGGTAGGCCTTACGATGGCGGTAGCGGCGCAGGGCGTCATTCCACTGCACACCGCTATCATCATCATACTTGGCGACAATATAGGCACGACGATAACGGCTGTGCTTGCCTCTCTTGGGGCAAACCGCGCGGCAAAGCAGGCGGCCGCGGCCCACGTCATGATAAAGGTGCTTGGCACCGTAGCTATAATGATGGTGCTGCCGGCCTATACGCTTCTTATTGCAATGACGGCCGATAATATCTCGCGCCAGGTGGCTAACGCGCATACCATCTTCAACATAATCATTGCCTTTATGTTCCTGCCGTTTGTCGCGCAGTACGCAAAGTTCATAAGGAAGATAATCCCGGACGACAAGAACGTCGTCGAATCAGGCTCGCTTTACCTTAACCCGGCGCTCATAACGGCATCTAGCGCGGCCGCGGTAGACGCCGTCCGTAAGGAAATGATCCGCCTGGCGCAGTCCGCCCTTCAGATGATCGTTGACTGCCGCATACTTATCATTGAAAATAAGGAAAAATATTCGGACGAAGTCGGCCGCTACGAATCGAACGTAAACGAGCTGACGCACGAGATAGTCCGCTATTCGACGGAAGTGGGGCAGACCGGGCTTTCACGCGACCTTTCGCTTTTGCTCAACTCCTGCACGAACGCCGTAGGAGACGTCGAACGCATAGGCGACCACGCCACAAATCTGGTGGAGATGTCGCAGTATCTTCAGGACCATAAGCTGACGCTGTCGCGTATGGCGCTTGAAGAGGGCAACGAGATGTTTGAGCTGGTGATCACCGCTCTTACAAAGAGCATTCAGGCTTTGGAAGAGGAGAACATAGAGCTTGCAAAAGAGGTGATTGCGCTTGAGGAACGTATAGATTACATGGAGAAGACACTGCGCGCACAGCACATAGCCAGGCTCAACGCGGGCGGCTGCACACCGGGCGCGGGCGTCATCTTCATTGACATTCTGAGCAATCTGGAACGAGTAGGAGACCATGCCAACAACTTGGCGATGGTGGTATTTGATATAGAACGTCTGCGTCATCACGACAAAGCAGTGAAAGCATGAGGTGTTGTTAAATGAATTTAGATGTGATCCTTTTGGGGTTTGTGCAGGGTTTTACTGAATTTCTGCCGGTGAGCAGCTCAGGACATCTGGCGCTTGCTAAAATTTTTCTGGGAGTCAGCCTGCCTCCGCTCAATTACGATCTTGTGCTGCACGTCTCGACTACGCTTGCTACAATAATATTCTTCTTTACCGACATCTGGACGTTTTTTGTGCAGTGGTGCAGAGGATTTACCTCGCCTGAAGCCAGAAAGAGCCAGGGCTGGAGCGTAGGCTGGGCCGTTGTCATAGGAACGGTGATCACAGGCGCCATAGGCATGACTCTTAAAAATTTCGCGGAAGAGGCGTCGCTCAATTCCATGCTGGTGGGGATAGGACTGACGATCACAGGCGTGCTGCTTTTGGCGTCAAAGTATATAAGAGAGGGATACGGCAAAGTGTCGCTGATGGACGGCGTATATGTCGGCATAGCTCAGGGCATAGCGGTCATGCCCGGCGTATCGCGTTCTGGAATGACTATCCTGGCTGGGCTTTCCGTAGGGCTTTCCAAAGAGGCGGCCTTCAGGTTCTCGTTCCTCCTTTCGATTCCCGCCATTCTTGGCGCGGCCTTCGTGCAGGCGCTTGAGATCGGCGGCTGGGAGACCTTTGTCTCAACGCTTCCTGCCGGATGGATGATAGGCGCAGTAAGCGCGTTTTTAAGCGGCCTCCTGTCGCTCTTCATTCTGAAAAAACTCGTCATAAACTCTAAATGGTGGTTCTTCGGCATATACTGTTTCATCCTTGGCGTTTCAGTGGTCACGGCAACTTTGACCGGAGCGTGGTGAGATGGCCCTCTTTAAGAATTATTCTATCCGGTGGGGCATAATTTTTCTCTGCCTTGTCATGGGCACGTGGCTTGGGATATTTTTTCAGCGTTTTCCCGCCACGGCCGTGCTCTTTGCCAACGTGGTCGATTTTTCCGTTGATATAAAAGAGATAAATTTCGTAATGATACGTTTGGGCTTTCTATTTGCCCTCAAACTCAATCTTGGGACGCTCATCGGCGCAATAACGGGGATATTTATAACAAGATGAGGAACAATCTTATACTTGCCTCTGGCAGTCCCAGGCGCCGAGAACTGCTGGCCGGCCTGGGCTGGAATTTTAAGGTCATTCCATCAGAAGTTGACGAGAAAAAAATTGAAGGCGAAGCGCCGCATCTGATGGTCGAACGCCTCGCCTCTGAAAAGGCGGCTGATGTCGCCTCGCGCAACAAGGGATGCTGGACGATAGGGGCGGACACCGTCGTCGTCGTAGACGGGCGAGTGCTTGGCAAGCCCTCGTGCTCCGGCGAGGCCTTTGAGATGCTGTCACTGCTTGCGGGGCGCGCTCATTCCGTCTTCACAGGAGTTGCGCTTGTTTCTCCGTCTGGCGATACGCTTGTGCGCCATGAAGAGACGCGCGTTCGCTTTCGGCCCCTTTCAGACGCAGAGATAAACGCCTACATCGCTCAGGGAGAATGTATGGATAAGGCCGGAGCGTACGCTATACAGGAAAAGGGCACGCTGCTTGTCGACCGTGTCGAAGGCTGCTATTTCAATGTGGTGGGGCTTCCGCTCAACTGCCTCAGCGCAATGTTTCGCGAGATGGGAGTGCCGCTTGATGAACAATGGGGGAAAGAAGAATGAAAAGACTGAATAAAAGAACGCTGCTTTACGGGGCGTTGCTGCTTGCCGTCATACTCGCGCTTGCGGGGCTTACGGCGCGCCTTGCCGCGGAAAGGCGCAATAAAACGGTGGCCTTCGCCGTGGACTATCGCGAGATAAGCTCACTCGGCTATCAAAACAAAAAGCCTGCTTCTGACGTGTGGAAGGAGCTGCACGCGCTTGGCGTCTTTGGCCTGACCGCCGCGGAATATACGGGCGACGAGCTGATGCTTTACAACGCGATGCCGATAAAATTTGGCGCGGCGGGCGTGCTTTCTGACTCCGCCAAATTCAGCGACTACGCAAACAGAGCCGCTATCCGCTATCCGGCCGACATGACCGACGCGGAGAGGCTATACGTCTACTTAAGTAAAAAACTTCCCGCGTGCGAGCTGGTGCGCGGCAAAAAATACAATACGCTGCTGCTGCCCGGCACAGTTGATGAATTTAAATATTCGGCGTTCGTCCCTGATTTTCAGGCGCTTGATTTCTGCAAAAAATATAATATAAACGTTCTCTACCGTCCCGGCCCGTGTACGCCCGCAACAGGAGAAAATACCGCGAAGGCCCTTCTTTACCTTTCAAAACTGTATCCGCAGATCAAAAACATAATACCCTCGGGCCTCATAGCCCCCGGCTATCCCGATTTGGGACAGATAGCCTCCGTCTTGAAGGAAAGAGGCATAACGCTTTCTCAGGTTGAGTTCATAAAACAGGTCGGAGTGCCTCAGCTTGCGCAGAAGGCCGGCAGCATGGTCGTGCCGATGCACAGTCTGACTCGCGATGAAATAATATCGCGCAACGTCAAACGCAGCTCCATCACGGACCGCTTCATCAGGGCTGTGCACGAGCGTTCGATACGCCTGCTCCTTGTGCACCCGTATGATCTTCAGATGGGCGGGCGCCTTGAGATTTTCAAAGAAGACCTTGGGCTTTACAAGGGAGAGCTTGAAGCGCACGGGTATAAGATGGGCTGGCCCAAACCTATGGGCTCCTGGCCCGCTCCGTTTGCCGGAGCTATGGCCTGCGGCCTCGTCTTTATCTTCACGCTGTGGTTTTTCGCAGAGCGTATGCGCGGCGCGGAGTGCGGCGCAGTATCTCCCAAGGGCGCTCTTTTGCTCTTTGTTTTTGCCTTTGCGCTTGGCGCCGTCATGTTGAAAGTTTCCATCGCCGCGAAGTTGCTTGGCGGTTTCTGTGGAGCACTTGCTGCGACGGAGGCGGCTCTTACGGCGCTTGGAAGTTCGCGCCAAAGGTTCAAGGGAGCGGTGGCCGGCCTGTTTATCGTTATGGCGGGCGGCCTTGCCATAGCTTCTTTCTACGGAACGTCTGCTGCGGCTCTCCGCCTGACGCCCTTTTCCGGCGTGAAGCTGACGCTGCTTCTGCCGCCGCTTCTTGTGTTGGTCCACGACCTTGTGCGTCGCGTGCATCCTGAAAGTGTCGGCGAGATACTGGAGCGTCCTGCGATATGGGGCGAGCTCGTCATCATAGGCGTTATGCTGGGCGCAATGCTCGTCATGGCGCTGCGCAGCGACAACGTCTCCAACGTGCCCGCCCTTGAGGTCGCCTTCCGCGACTTTATGGAACGCGTAATGGTTGTGCGGCCGAGAACTAAAGAATTTCTTATCGGATACCCCGCGCTTGTGCTCTACTGGTATCTTGTGCGCAATAATTTCCTGTCAGGGTACCGTGAAGCCGTGCGTATTGCGGCGGTGCTGGGATTCTGTTCTGCGGTTAATACTTTCTGCCACTTCCATACCCTGCTTTACTTAAGCGTCATCCGCGTGCTCAACGGCTGGTGGCTCGGCCTCGTAGTAGGCGTCGCCTTTACGGCGCTTTTGAGCTTTGCGGTAAATAAAATTTTGCAATCGAAACCAGCGCGCCTGTAAATTTTTACATGTCAAAGGTTTATGATTTTCTGCTGCTTGGATACTACGGCTTCGGCAACTTGGGCGACGAGCTCCTTGCCGAGGCCGTGCTTTCTTTGCTTCTGGAATGTGGGATAAAAAAAGAATCTGTCGCCGTTCTTTCGGCCTCCCCGCGTGAGAGCGAAGCAAGGCTTGGGATACGCGCCTTCAACAGGTGGGACCTGCGCGAGGTGAGCCGCGCCTGCCGCAGCTCAAGGGCGCTGCTTCTTGGCGGAGGCGGCCTCTTTCAGGAGAGCACGAGCCTCCGCTCGTGCCTCTATTATTACGCCGTGGTGCGCATAGCCGCGCTGCACGGCGCCAAAATAATGGCGGCAGGGCAGTCCGTCGGCCCGCTGCGCTCCTTTGCGGCGCGCGCTCTTACGAAAAACGCCTTTTCGCTTTGCGCGGACGTTGCCGTGCGCGACAAGCCCTCCTTTGCGTGGCTCTCAAAATGGAAAATACCGGCTCGCCTTTCGCCGGACCTTGTAATGTCGCTGCGTCCGCAAAGGGCGGCCTCACAGCAGCGACTGCTTGTAAATATCAGGCCGGGACACGACGAACTTGCCGCTCTTACGCTGCAATGGGCGGCGGAGCTTGCCAAGGCGCGCGGGCTCTCCGTCACAGGCATAGCTCTTTCAGACGATGACGCGGCATTGTTTGATAAATTCAAAAAATTTGATTATGCGGATTTGAGCGATATAATTACCGTGCGCTCGCTGGACGATTTTTCGCAAGCCGCACAAAATGCAGGAGGCGCGGTCGGTATGAGGCTTCATTTTTTGATACTGAGCTGCCTTTGCGGAGTGCCTTCCGCAGGTTCCGCGTACGACCCTAAGGTCGGCGCTTTTTGCGCGGAATACGGGCTTTCGCTGGTCTGTGAGCAAGAGACGCCGTCCCTTTGCGTCCAGGTTTCGGAGGCGAGGCTGGACGCGGTGCGCGGGACGATAAAAAAAGACTTTATTTCCGGCGTGAAGGCAGTGCTGCCGCGCTGGTCGGGAGAGAGCAATGGATAACAAAAGGATAGAAGAGCTTAAATTTATTGCGCAAGAGGTACAGAAAGACGTTCTGAGAATGGTCGGCCTTGCGCGTTCGGGGCCGTTTGAGACCTCTATGGCGGCGGCGAACCTGCTCGTCTACCTTTACTGGGAGGAGCTTCTGCTCGTTCCCGAGACGCCGAGGCGCGAAGACAGAGACCGTTTCGTCATGGACCTGCCGGCCGCCGTTCCAGCTCTTTACGCCGTGCTTGCAAGACGCGGTTACTTTGAGCGCGAGCACCTGTGGCATTACAGAAGGCTTGGCGCGATGCTTCAGGCGCTGCCCGACTACCGCAGGACGCCCGGCATAGACGCGCCCTGCGTCACGGCGGAGCCTGCGCTTGCCATGGCCTCCGCGCTTGCGGGCGCGCTGCGGCGCGGCGCGGATTCACCGCGAGTTGTGATAATGACCGATGAAAGCGCGTTTTCCTCAAAGGTCTTTGCGGAGGAACTGCGCTTTGCGGGGCGCGCCTTTGCCTCAAATCTGATCATGATAGCGCTCTCGCGCAAAGCGGATGCAGGCTCCCGCTGCGAAAACGAAAAATTGCTTGGCTCATGCGGCTGGCAGACGCGTACCGCGAACTCCGAGGACTGGCTGTCGCTTGAGGCCGCCTTTTCTTCCTTTGATTATTCAGCGGCTGCGCCAAAGGCGCTGCTCGTCTTTGCAAACGCGGAACTAGGCCTCTTTGTCACAGATGCGGCAAAGAGATCGCCGGCCCACGTGCTGAGCATGGGGGAGCTGGACCAGGCACTAGAAGAACTGGAGGTTAAATCCAATGAACGGTAATCCCGGAGAATCGACATTCAGCGCCTTTTGCAGGCTGAGCGCCGAATACGCCGTAACACACGAAGATTTTATAATGCTTGTGCCGGAAAAGCTGGCAAAAACGCCGCTGTTGGATAAGCTCCCTGCGGACAAATTTATAGTTGACGACGGCTGCGCCGGCAGCAGACTTTTAAAGGCGGCTGGGCTTGCCCTTGCCGGAAAAAAACCGTGGGTGACGGGCTCCGTATCTGAACTAGCAGGCGGCAGCTACTCACACATCCGCGAGGCGGCCGCGCTTCCGCAGCTTCCCGTAAGGATAGCCGCTGTAAACGGCGGCTTTTCCTCCGCTCACGAGGGGGCGGCGGTGCAGCTTCTTGAAGACATAGCGATAATGCGGACCATTCCAGGCATGAATATTTTTATTCCCGCGGACAAAACCTCGCTGCAGGGGATGATGGCAGAAAGCGAAAATATAAACGGCCCGCTCTATATCCGGCTTGGCTCCACCGCGGCGCCCGATGTGGAGGAACGCCCGGACGAGGCAAATATTTTTCGCGGCGCGAGAATTCTTCGTCCAGGAAGTGGCATAACTATATGTGCCTGTGGTATTATGGTTAACCAGGCTCTGGCGGCGGCGGATCAGCTTGAACGGCAGAACATAAGCGCCGAGGTGATCGACTGCTGCGGCATCAAACCGTTCCCCGAACAGACGCTGCTTTCGTCCGTCAGAAAGACCGGCTGCTGCGTCACAGCCGAGGAGCACGGCGCGATAGGCGGGCTCTTTGGGGCGGCGGCCGAGTGCCTTAGCCGCACCTATCCAGTTCCAATGCGTTCGGTGGCGGTTGCGGACCAGTTTGTCAGCAGCGGCACGTCGGAAGAATTAAGAGAATATTATGGCCTTACATGGCAGGAAATCGTTGACGCGTCGGCGCAGGTTTGGGCGCTGCGCAGGAGGTAATGAGAAATGGAAATAAAATTTTCAGGGGTCACCAAGATATACGACCCCGATATCGTAGCTCTTGAAGACATCTATCTTGACATAGAAAAGGGAGAGTTCGTCTACCTTGTCGGTGAGACAGGTTCCGGAAAGACGACGCTCATGCGCTGCATCTTTCGCGAAGTGGTCCCAACAAGAGGCCACATCAGCGTAGGCGGCCGCGCTCTGAGAAAAATAGGGCGCTTTGAGCTTGCTCTCTTCCGCAGAGACGTAGGCGTCATTTTTCAGGACTTCAGCCTGCTGCCGGACAAGACGGCCTTTGAAAACGTCGCCTTCGTGCTGGAGGTGATGGGCGTTCCGTCAAGGGAAATAGAAGAACGAGTCACCGACGTGCTTAAAACGGTCGGCATCTGGCGCCGCCGCAACCTGACGCCGCCGCAGCTCTCAGGCGGAGAGCAGCAGAGGCTTGCGATAGCGCGCGCAGTTGTGAACGAGCCGTCGCTCATAATCGCGGACGAGCCCACGGGAAACCTGGACAACCACACGGCTGACGAAATAATGCAGCTGCTGCTTGACATAAACGCCGCCGGCACCACCGTTTTGATGGCGACGCACAATCAGTTTTTAGTCAACACCTATCGTCACAGGGTCGTGGAAATCAAACGCGGGCGCATTGTCCGCGATGAAAAAGAGGGAGGCTACGACGCAGATGTCGCGGATTAAATATCTTTTACGTGACGGCTGGAGGCTGATATGGCGTCATTTCGGCATGAGCCTTCTCACCGTATTTACAGCAATGGCGGTATTCTTCGTGATAGGGGCCACGATGCTCTTTATCTTAAACATCAGAAACGCCGTCGGCATAATGGAAAACCAGCTCTCCATACAGGCCTATATGAAGCCGAACACGGACCTTTCGGCTGTGGCTAAAACAATCAAGGGAATGCACAACGTCCGCGACGTCAAGATAATCACAAAAGATACGGCGCTTGAAAGACTGCGCGCGAGGCTCGGCAATCAGGCCGACGCCGTTACGCTGCTTGGGGAAAACCCGCTTCCCGCAAGCATAGAGGTGCGCGTCAATAAGGCCTCTCAAGTGGCGGCCACGGCGCGTTCTTTGGTGGCCATCCCCGAAGTTGACGACATCGTATATGCCGGGCATGTCGCGGAAAAGCTGTCGAGGCTTTCGTCGTTCGTGGAAAGCTTCTCGGCGATAATGCTCATTGTGGCGCTTGCGGCAAGCGGTGTAGTGCTCTTTAACACGATACGCATAGCGGTCTATTCGCGCGCTCAGGAAATAGACGTGATGATGAAGGTCGGAGCCACCTCCACCTATGTCGCCTTCCCGTTCGTCATCCAGGGCTTCATACTGGGGCTCACCGGAGCGCTCGCAGCCTCCGCCGCGCTGGGGTACGCCTATTTCACGGCCATCGCGCGGCTCAAAGACATGCTGCCGTTCCTATCCTTCATAGAATCCCCGAGACTGCTGCTGAATCTCAGCATGGTCCTCATCTGCTGCGGCACAGCGGTCAGCCTCATAGCGAGCCTCATTGCGGTCGAGAAATTTATAAGGAAGGCAGCGAAGCCGCTATAGCAGCACGGCAATGATGATTATGACATGGAAACGAATATTGCAAACAAGCGCGCTGTTTTTCGCCGTATTCTGCCTTACCTTTGCGCCCCATACCTCCCCCGCGGCTGAGGCCGCAAAATCAGCCTCCGACATTGACAAGCAGATAAAGCAGCAGGAGGCGGAGTATAAAAAAATACAGAAGCAGATGTCCCAGACGACGCAAAAAATAAGGGAAAAGCAGCAGCAGGAAAAAAACGTATCGACGCAGCTGAACATCCTGAGCCAAAAAATCACGGTAACGCAGCAGAAGGTCAACGTCGTCACCCTTCACATGAAGAAGGTCCAGGGCAACATCTTTGTCCTGGCCGACAACATCAGGACCGCAAATAAAAACATCGGCGCCGCACAGGGCGTGCTGCGAAAAAGGCTCGTCACTATCTACAAGTATGGCGGCGTGGCCGAGTTCAACCTGATGCTTTCCTCCCGAGGCGCGGAAGAGGCTCTTGCCAACACCTACCTGCTTGGGAAAATAGCGGATCAGGATCAAAAACTGATAAATAACCTCACGGAACAGAAGCGCCGCCTCACCATGACGCAGGCGGAACTTAAAAAAGAACATCTGAGGCTGAAAAGTCAGGGCAACGACTTAAAACAGCAGAACAAAGAGCTGAAATCCGCAGCCGACGAACGCAACAGTCTGCTGGTCCGTGTGCGCAACGATAAAAAACTCTTCATGGCGCAGCAGGACCTTCTTCTGAAGGCCTCGCGGGAACTGCAGAGCGCGGTAAAGCGGCTGCTTGCCGAAAAGAAAAAACTTATGGCGGCAAAGCATCCGGGCAAAAAACAGACGGTCTACTACCGCGGAGGACGCCTCGCGTGGCCCGTTCAGGGAACTATCAACAGCCAGTTCGGAACGAGAGTGCACCCCGTGTTTAAGACAAAAATAACGCACACCGGCCTTGACATAGGGGCGCCGAAGGGGACGCCGGTCAAAGCGGCCGACCCGGGCGAAGTGCTCTACACAGGGTGGATGCGCGGCTACGGCCAGGTAGTCATAATCGACCACGGCGGAAACCTGACCACGGTCTACGCGCACCTTTCAAAAATTGAAACCACAGAAGACGCAAAGGTGACGCGCAGCACGGTCATAGGCCGCGTCGGTTCCACCGGCGTAGCCACCGGCAATCATCTGCACTTTGAAGTTCGAGTAGACGGAGATGCCGTAAATCCGATGCGCTATCTTCAATAATAACTGATACAATATAGCGACGGAAAGAAACAGAAAGGGCAGTGATCGTTTTGAAATTTAAATTTACACATGCGGCGGTCGGAGTCGTAGTTGGATTCCTCCTCTGCGCTACGCTATATCAAATACCTCAGGCGATAGGCGCGGACTGGGAAAAAAGTCTGCCGTTCACGCCACAGCAGCTTGCCGTAATAAAGCAGGTCAAGCTTGCTCTCTCGACCTATCAGGTCGACGGCGATAAAAAGGGCAAGGTCGACGATACGAAAATGTATTACGGCGCGATGAAGGGGCTTGTTGAGTCCCTCGGAGACCCGTACACGCGCTTCGTAGAACCGAAAGTGCTCGCCGAAGAGAACATGGAGATGGAGGGCGAGTACGGCGGCCTAGGCATCTACATGGCCTCACGCGACGGCAGGACCATCGTCATAGCGCCGATAGAAGACACTCCGGCGGACAAGGCGGGCATCAAGCCTCTCGACGAAATAATCAAAGTCGACGATAAAAACGTCATGGGCATGGACAGCGACGAAGTCGTCAAAATGCTGCGCGGCCCGGCCGGCAAACCGGTGGTGCTTCAGATACGCCGCAAAAACGCCGGAAAACTCATACCGGTCAAAATCGTCCGCGAGATCATAAAAATAAAGACGGTAAGGCTTGAGATGCAAAAAGACGGAATAGCCTACATAAAGCTGAACCACTTCAACCTCAAGACCGACGACGAACTGCGCGCCGCTGTAAAGACGGCGCTTCAAAAGAAGGCGAAGGGCTTCATCGTAGACCTTCGCAACAACCCTGGAGGGCTGCTTGACGTCTGTGTCGACGCGACCTCGCAGTTCATACCCAAGGGCGTCATCGTCGGTATGAAGGGCCGTTTTGACAAGGCAAACGACGTGCTCTACGCAAAAGAGGGCCGCGCCAACAACCTGCCGCTCGTCGTCCTCGTCAACGAAGGAAGCGCAAGCGCCGCCGAAATATTTGCGGGAGCCGTTAAAGATCACAAACGCGGCACAGTCATCGGGACAAAGACCTTCGGCAAAGGCTCAGTGCAGACGCTCTTCAACCTTCCCGACGGCTCCGGCATGTACGTGACAATCGCGCGCTATAACACTCCCTCCGGCTTCGTGCTTGACCATAAAGGGCTGCAGCCTGACATCAAAGTGGCCGGAGAGATAAAGAAGGACAAAAAGGACGACAAACAATATCAGAAAGCTCTTTCCGTCCTTAAACAAAACATAAAGAATAAAAAATAGAGGCCCCGTCATGGGCAGACATTTTAAAGACCAGGATAAAAAATCCCTCATAAAACCGGCGTTGCTGCTTCTTTTAGCGGCGGCGCTGGTTTTTGGCGTCTTTTTTCTTTCGGGAGGCCGCATTGGCACAAAAAAGACAGAGGACTATTCGCAAAGCGCGCCCGCGTCAAAAGAGGCGGCGCACCTGCTAAAAAGCGCGGACGTAACGCCTGCGCTATCGGGAGACGCACACTCTGCCGATAGTTTTAACGGCGTCTCGTCGACGGATATCATGAAAGATAAAATAAAGGAGCTCTCGGCCTCAAAGGACAAGAGCGAAACGCAAGAGCCGTCATACGAAAAAAAATATAAGTTCGAACGCCCGCTCGTTGCCATAATAGTCGACGACGGCGGGGCGCAGATGGATCTCACAAAACGCGTGGCGGCGCTTGCCCTTCCGCTCACGTGGGCGATAATGCCCTATCAGCGCTACTCGTCGGAATGCGCGGAGACCGCGCGCGCCCAAAATATCCCGTACCTGCTCCACATGCCGATGCAGGCCGTAATAGACAAAGACAGCTCGCAGTACATAATAGGCGGGGATATGAGCGACGCGGAAGTGACCGCGGCCTGCGAAAAGGCGCTTGATTCGCTGCCCGGCGCTATAGGCATGAACAACCATCGCGGCTCGCGCGCCACCTCGCAAAAAAATCTAATGGAACCGGTAATGGAGACGTTAAAAAAGCGCGGACTGCTCTTTGTTGACAGCAGAACGCACAATAAAAGCGTAGCCTATAAAACGGCGCTTGCGGCCGGCCTCCCTGCGCTTAGAAACGGCGGCTTTCTGGACAACACGCCCGACAAACGCGCCATAACAGCGCGCTTCGACGAGGTCGTAAAGACGGCGCAAAAAAGCGGGCATGCGGTTGTTATCTGCCATTTTCGCCCCGCTACGATAATGTTTCTTGAAGAGCTGAACAAAAATTACAAAGACCTGCCAGTCAAACTGGTGACGGCGCCGGAAATGCTGAACGAAATGAAACAGGCGGAACAAAAGGCCGCAGACCAGCTATGAACTCTTCGGAAAACAACGTAATAACAGGTCTTCAATGGGGCAACGAGGGAAAGAAAAAACTTACCGACTTCTTTGCCAACCGCTCTGAAGCCATCGTGCGCTTCAACGGTTCGTCGTCAGGTGGACATCCGATAAACGCGGGCGGTGAGAGCTTTACGCTAGACTATCTTCCCTGCGGCATCCACCACGACGGCAAGCTCTGCGTCATAGCGGCGGGAACGGCGCTTGACCTTGACAAGGCCGCCGACGAGATAGTGGCATTAAAAAACGCGGGCGTCCTCAAGGCGAGGCTCCATATCAGCGAGCGCTGCCCGCTCATTCTTGATTTCCATAAAAAACAGGAACTGCTTGAGGCCCGCGCCATGTACAGAAATATGGGCTGGCTGATGAACGAACGCGGATACGGCGCCGCGCTCTCTGATATGTACGGGGCGCTGGGGGTCACTGCCGGCGACCTGCTGCACCCGTTAGTTTTGCGCGAAAAGATAAAACACGTCATGAAAATCAAAAACGAACTGTTTTTAAAAGTTTTTAACGAAGCTCCGGTAGAGCCAAACGCCATTTGTGACGAAATTTTAAAAAAAGCGGAGGCGCTCTTGCCATACGTCAGCCCGGTAGAGGGGCTGATAGCAAAGGCCGTGGCCGACAACGCGGGCGTGCTCTTTGAGGGATGCGACGGCAGCATGAACGACGCGCAGTGCGGCCTTTATCCGTCGCTTGCGCCTGGACGCAGGAGCGCGGCCGAAGTTTTTCTTTCGTGCGGCCTGCGGCACAATACCTCGCTTCGCGTTATCGGGGCCGCGAAAGCCTACTGCGCAAAGAGTGGTGACGGCCCCTTCATAACGGAAGAAAAAAGCACAGTCGGCGCCTTTTTACGCGCAAGGGGCGGCGAATTCAACGAGCTGACCGGTGAACAGCGCAGAACCGGCTGGCTGGACCTTCCTGCCCTCGCCTATTCGGTGCGCGCCAACAGCGCCGACGTTCTGGCTTTGACAAAGCTAGACGCCTTAACAGGCATAGACGAATTAAAACTTTGCACAGCCTACCGTATAGACGGCAAAGAAGTGACCGCAGGCGACATCACGGCGGAGGAAGCGGCGCGCGCCGTCCCGGTCTATGAGACGCTCGAAGGCTGGAAAGAAGAACTCCAAGGTTGCGCCGACTTCAGCCGCCTGCCGCGCCAGACGCAGAGCTACATACGCTTCATCGAAGAATACGTCGGCCTCCGAGTGATCTGGGCCGGCCTCGGAAGACAGTGGGGCAACGCGCTCTACGCCTCTGAAGAACGATAATCAAAAAAGACGGTCAATTACAGATGTACAGGTCGGCTCTATCACCTGTATCGTAAGCGACGCAAGCTTCGTGCCTTTTTCCACCGCCTCAGAAAGAGCGCAGCCGCGCGAAAGCGCCTCCATCGTTCCCGCAAAAAAGGCGTCTCCAGCTCCGCTTGAATCTACGACCTTGGTAGGAATGGCGGGGCAGTATCCGCGTGCGCTGCCGTCGCTGTAAACGGCTCCGTGCTCGCCCAAAGTTATTACCATCGACTTTATCTTCTCTTTTTTTATATATTCATCAAGCATCGCAAGCGCCGTTTTTGGGTCGCTGGCTGCCACATGCGCGTCAAAAAGGCGTCCGGCCTCGGCGTCGTTGCATATATAACACTCAAGGCTCCTCAGGAACTCCCTGTGCCGAAGTATGACCTCCATGTTCCCAGTGATGCCGTAGACCTTTTTATCGTGCTTCACGGCCAGCCTAAGCACCTCAGAAGAGATATAGTCGTTCAAGTCAAGCTCCAGCACGATGCAAGAGGCCTCTTGGACAAGCTTTTCTCCCTCGTCACGAACGATAGCGTCCATTATCGAAAGGTCAGGCATCTGTGAAACGGAGCCCGCAAGCGCGCCCTTTTCGTCCATCACGACAAGCCACAGCCCCATGCCGGAATGCGCGCTTTTCCGCACTGCGCTCACATCAACGCCCTCTTTTGCAAGGCGCGCCAGCACCTCCGCGCCGAGCGCGCTGTCGTCCACGGACGATACGAATTTGACGCTGGCTCCGATCGCCGCCAAATCCTCAGCGACATTTCTTCCCACGCCGCCGTGGATGAATTTAACGCTCCCTACGTTCCTTCCGAAAGGGTCGTAGCGGTAGGCCGCGAAGCCCTTACAGTCCATAAAGACGGTGCCAAAGACAACAGTTTTAGCATTCATAAATAAAAACTCCCTTCACAGAGTCATTATAAAACAATAACTGCTACTTGACCAAATAGAAAAATTGAGATATTATACACTGCGTTGCACGGGATGTAGCGCAGCCTGGCTAGCGTACCTGCATGGGGTGCAGGTGGTCGGAGGTTCGAATCCTCTCATCCCGACCAGATTATACCAAGAGCTTCTGCTCTTTGCAGGAGCTCTTTTTTAGTCAAAGCAAGCCGGGTTACGGAGCAAAATAATCAGGGGCTTGACTGAATCGAAAAAATTGGTATAATACCTTTCGTTGGCCGGGGTGGCGGAAGGGTAGACGCACGGGACTTAAAATCCTGCGAACGCAAGTTCGTGCGGGTTCGATTCCCGCTCTCGGCACCAACAATTTAAGTCGCGGGGTGGAGCAGTACGGCAGCTCGTCGGGCTCATAACCCGAAGGTCACAGGTTCAAATCCTGTCCCCGCAACCAATTTGGCGCTGTAGCTCAGTTGGCTAGAGCATTCGGTTCATACCCGACAGGTCACTGGTTCGAGTCCAGTTAGCGCCACCAAAAAATTATCGGCCTCTCAGTGATGAGAGGCTTTTATATCAAAGTTTCCGGGGCGTAGCGCAGTCTGGTTAGCGCGCTTGGTTCGGGACCAAGAGGTCGGAAGTTCGAATCTTCTCGCCCCGACCATTTTAGCAGTAAGGCCTCCCGCCAGACGGAGGTCATTTTTTTTCAGTATTTTTTATGGTTTGACTAAACCTGCTCAATAACTTATAATCATGTTCGAGGTGATTATTGTGCCTGATGACAAGACCGTTGCTCAGAATCGCAAGGCAAGACACGAATATTTTATCTTGGATTCCTTTGAGACTGGCATAGTGTTGTCGGGGACAGAGATAAAATCCCTCCGTGAAGGCAAGGCGAACCTGAAAGATGGATTTGCCTCTGTAGAAAAAGGTGAACTGTGGCTTCAAAACGTCCACATCTCGCCTTATGAAAAGGGAACCATCTACAACAAAGATCCGCTGCGCCCGCGTAAGCTTCTGGTCCACAAGAACGAAATCTACAAGCTTCTTGAAAAGACGCGCGAAAAAGGACTGACGCTCGTACCTCTGAAAATGTACCTTAAAGAGGGCCGGTGGGCAAAGGTAGAACTTGCCATAGCGAAAGGCAAGCAGCTCCACGACAAGCGCGACAGCGCCGCGGAACGCGACGCCGCCCGTGAAATGGACAGAGCGATACGCCGCAAGACCCGCGGCGACGATTAAGCAACACCCGTACCATCATACTGGGGACGACAGGTTTCGACAGCAGATGGAGGATCGGGGGGAGCGTGCCGAGGATGGGGAAGCCTCGTAAATCCGGCTCCAAAACAATAATTGTCGAAGACAATTACGCACTCGCTGCTTAGTTAAGCAGCGCGCTCTCTAGGACTTCCGCCATCGGGTCTTAGAAGAGCGTCACTCAGACGGCTGGGAACCCTGCAGAGCTTTTCGGCAGTGTTTCGAGATTCAGGAGAGGCTAGGGGACGGGTATCCTGCCTATGGGAGCCCCGAAACCGAAATTGAAATCAAAGGCTACGCACGTAGCGCCCTCCAGGTTGGCCTCTGTTGGACCGGAGTTCGATTCTCCGCGTCTCCACCAACCGACTTAATCAAGCCCCCTCACGGGGGCTTTTGTTATTGCCTTAGCCTCCTCAAATGCTGTATAATACTGAATAAATCGTTGGTATGGGCTTGTATGCTTTCTCGCGCCTCCTCATACTTAATCAAGCCTAATCACGAAGATTCAGCACTACAAAATTGAAAAAACAGCACTATAATCAAAATTGTAGTGTGGCCAAGGGGGAAAAGGCAGATGCTGACTGAGATTTCCGTGCGCGACTTGAAGGCGAAAGAGGTTCGGTATATGAAGGCCGACCAGAACGGGCTTTATGTCGAGGTGATGCCTTCTGGAATTAAATATTGGTGGCTGTGTGTCCAGCAAAATAAAAAGCGCAGGAAGTTCGCGCTTGGGAAATATCCTGAACTGTCTGTGAGGGCGGCGCGCGACGCCTGCGCTCTCAAGAAAAGAGAGGTAGGGATTTCCTGCGGGCTGGATGTGTCTGACGTCAGGTTTGAGGAGTTGGCGGAGGAGTGGTTTAAAACGCGTATTTTGCCACAGTCGGCCAATTACAGCAGAACTATCCGGCTGCGTATGGATAAGTACCTTCTGCCGGCTTTTAGGGGCCGTCCAGCGGCAATGATAAAGGGAACTGATATTCTTACGCTTTGCAAGCGGATTGAGTCGGACGGTTTTGTGGAGACGGCTCACCGGGTGTTGGATATACTGGCTGCGGTTTTTCAGTTCGGTATGCCTACAGGGATAATTGCTGCGGATCCTACGGCGGGGCTGTCGCGCAATCTTATACCGGTGCGGCGCGCGCATTTTGCGGCTCTTACGGACAGGCGCGATGTGGGGGAGCTTATGCGGGGTATCGCGGCGTACAGGCAGGATAAGGTGCGGGCTGCGTTGTTTTTCAGCGCGTATACTTTCTGCCGTCCGGGGGAGGTGCGGGCTGCTATGTGGGCCGAGGTGGACCTTTGCAGGTGCGAGTGGCGTATTCCAGCCGCGCGGATGAAGGGCCGGCGTGAGCATGTGGTTCCTTTGTCGCGGCAGGCTGTCGCTGTTTTGCAGGCTGAGAAGCTTTTTTTGGAGATGCACGGGGTGTGCAGCGAGTATGTATTTCCATCGGAGCGCAGTGCGCACCAGCCTTTGTCTGATAATACGGTGCGTGTGGCCATTCGCAGTATCGGCTACGGCGCGGACAGGATGACGGCGCACGGATTTCGGCACATGGCATCGACCATCCTCAACGAGTCGGGCCTTTTCCGGCCGGACGTGATTGAGATGCAGCTGGCGCATTTTTCCGGCGGTGTGCGCGAGGTGTACAACCAAGCGAAGTATATGCCGGAGCGCTGCAACATGATGCAGTGGTACGCGGATTATCTGGATGGACTGAGATATACAGAATAATAGCAAAGAGGAAAGAGCTTTTAGCTTTTCTATGTTTTTTTATATTTTTACTTGACGCTAACTGCCTTTAAGGACGAAATGCTGGCGGCTAGCCTTCATGTGAGCGGCGGAGCCACCTGTTAAAAGATAGTCCCCAACAAAAACAGAAAGAGCGCGGCCGATGTGACAAATTGTTTGCCGCGCTCTTTCGTTTGGAAGGCTCGCTCCGTAAAGCAAAAAATAACCCGGTATTTTTGTCGGTGGTGGCCCCATCAGAAAGCGAAAATCGCGGATTGTTCCGCGATGGACTGTGCTGGTGAGGTATTGGCTATTAAGATAGTACCATTTTTAGTGCCATGGTTTTTTGTTTGTTTTATAAATTGTAATGTTAGACTATTCTTGCGCGAGATTTCGTTACCGAAAAAAATAAATTCTGCGCAAAAAACAAGGGGCATGGTGTCTTAACGACTCTCAATGGGTACTATCACAATTGTTGTAGTGACAATTATGGCGTAATGGTTTAGTTTAGGTATAATATCAGCATATCGATATGCATTTTATAGTGAGGAGAATTGATATGTCTGAATATCAAGATGCTTATATGTGCAGAGTAAAAGTGTTTAAAGAAAAACAATCTAATTTGTTTTATGATTCATCTTTATCAGTTCAGGAAATTCTCAAACAAACTATTGAATCAAAACCAAAAGCTATTTTAAACAGGACAATTGAATGGGAGATTGCTAATATTGAAGAAGTAAACAAAACCACTCTTTACTTTAAACTCGGCAGAACAAAAAATACGATTATAGGATTGAAGGATGAAATAAGTGGAGATTATCAGGATGAAGAATTTCAGATAAATCCAAATACCAGCGTTTTGCTGGATTGGAATATGGAATTGCTTTTATTTATTCCCGATTCTGAGCTATGCTCAACCAAAAATTTTCCTAACAAACTTCAAGAACTCTTGAATGCATGTGAGTATGCAAAGACACATGGAATCATTTTTGAAATTGGACTCATTGATGACCCTGTTTCTTTTATAAATTGGATAGAGCGGTCTTATAAAGTTCTTTCTTTTAGAATGACTTTTACTCCTTCAAACTTATTCGACGCAGGAGAAGATTTTGATAAACCTTTATCAAAAATAGCAGACGCATTCGGAGCCTCTCCTTATGAAAACGATATTAAAATGACAAATAAAAAAAGGGGGTTAAATAAAGACGCGATTATCAAAGTAGTAAAAGATACTGCGGCAAGCGGTGCTGACGCATCGGCAGTTGCACAGATGAAAAAAGGGGAAAAGACTAATCGTCGGAGGCTGAGAAATAACCGTGCTGTTGTCAGAATTGGTAGTATCAATGATAACGCGGGACGCACAGAAGCATTGATGAAAATGAAGGAAATGTATGAAAAAATCAAGAACTGATAATTTAAACTTTAAACATTGGTTTTTACATGGCAACGGGCATAAGCCAGGGTATACTCGATTATTGGATAATCGCTCCATTATTGATTTTTGTATCGGCATCGTTGTTGTGATACTTGTCTCCACATCACTAAAGGAAGCAGCTGTCGCGGTATTGTTTCCGTTGACTGGTGTGCTCGTTGGAGTTTGTGCCTCTTGGGCTGGCCCGGCTCAGGAGGTTTTAACTTCAAAAGAAATGCTCCCCTTTTTAAAGAAACATCAAGGTGGAATTTGTGAATATTTTCTCATATTACAAACTGTTGTTTTTGTTATGTTGCTCTCCATTGTTATGTGGGGGCTTGCCGGAATTGGGCTTTTTGAAGGATTAAATTCCCCTAAACTTGATGGTGCTAAATTTGTTTATTATATTATCTCATCTTTTTTATACGCCATCCTGAGTTTATCTATCCGTACTTGTTGGGAGGCTGTGTTATATACTCATTACATTATGCATACAAAAATTCAGTTGTTGGAGATGGAACCAATGATTCTCCATAAAAGAAAACGTACAGTAATTTCGAGGAGAAATAGATATAAGTACAAGCAAAAAGAAGAATCCCGATAGGAGTTCCTCATTTTGCTTAATTTAAACTATATGAGAAAAATAATCTTAGTGTATATGTGTAATCAATTAACTTAAAAAAGTGTAGCTTGTAGATGAAGAATAGGCGTGTATTTCAGAATATAAAATTGTACTTTTTAGATCAGAACCACGGTAGGCACATCGCAAATAAGCCGCTGTTGAGACAGAATTGCGCTTGCCATGGTCATTTATTTGTCTAAATATTTATTCTTGATATATTCTGCAGTGCTTTCCATTTGTGGAAAAAAACGTTCCTGAGAAATATCATAAGCTTCTAGTTCTTGTAACAGTTTTGTTTTTTGTTGTGGAGAGATAAAATTCCATCTACATTGAATGTCATTTGTAAAATCCTTCCAATCCCCCTGTTCTTTCGTAAAGTCGAGGTCCGGGTAACTAGAATTCAGTCCATAAAGCAAAAATGATCCTGATTGGGCTAAGATTCTCTCGTTGTTTAATTTGCCACGCACACACACTATTTTATTTAGATCATTGGGAACTATTCGAGCTTGAAAAAATGGTTTTTCTTCTCCTATGCGATGAACTAATTGCTTAACGCTATCCTCCAAATTGAAAGACTCAATCTGTGCTTCTAGGGGGTCTGTTGATTTAGATACATCAATTATTATGTCCTTGATTTCATTTTTTTGCACGTGTTTTAATTGTGCTAAGTTTGCAATACAGCAAACGGTGTCATCAGAGGAGAATTTAATAGCAGATTTTTTGATTTTTAAAGAAATAACAACACCCTTGCCTGTTACATTATCATTCATAGCCTTGCATGCAAAATACAAAGCTGCAAATGGATTTGACGTGATATCTAGCATTCTTGTTGGCAATGAAAAGTGTTGCATTCGTTGGAGCTTCTCAAATGCAAATTTATCATTGATGAAGTTTTCCGGTTTCCTGTTTATAAATTCATGGAAAAGAAGATCTTCTTTCTCTTCGTATGTAGATTGACTGTTGTTGTTTTTTCTAAACAGCGTAGGTATCAACTTGTAAGAGTCTGATTCATGTCCTCTGAAAAATATATCATAGTCCGGGTCTTGATTAGATTTTTTTATTGCATTAATTATATTAATGAACCCTGACAAATGTTGTATGCTCTTTCCCATGATGCCCCTCCAGTTTTTATGATGTAATTGGGGTGCTATATTTTGTTAACGCTCAAATTCAGGCTCAGGCTCACTTAAGGCCTTCACAATTACTTCTTCAAGGGTGCCATAAAAGGGGTCAGCATCAAAATAAATTACCATGTCGCCATTCTCCTCTTCGCTTACATCAATGCGATGCCCATTGATTATGATATGCCATTTTCTGGGATATTTTATTTTTTCGAGAGTGTCTCGGAATTCCTCTTTTAATATTAGGAATATCTCTTTGGCTTCTTCAGATGAGCTATATGTAGTACCGTTAACATGAAACTCTGGTTCTCCATTTCTATTCCAACGAATTTCGGTGCTTGGCATTGGCATTGATAATACCCCCTCTTAAGTTTTTATAGTGTTTTATTTTTGTTGCATGCTTATCAGTTTATCAGCTTCATTGTATTTCAGCAATAATATCTGGATATATTGCCAGCGAGGTTATAGCCTTAATCAATAAAGCGCATAAAGATTCCCTGCTTCGGCGGGGGATTTTTGTTTTTGTTAGTCTCCTCTCTACACGATCTTCATGTGGGTCATTTTTGTCCAGGTGGTCCATGGCGCTCAGTGGCTTGAAGAGAATATCATTGCGCTACTATATTCCTTTATTTGAAAGCAATATGTTTCCACATTCCCATAACGTTCATTGTAACTGTTGTTGTAATGCGCTTTTTAAGTTCTATTTTGAGATTGCCGTCACCCATATATATAATTTCAGGCTGTTCCATTCCGATAAACTGCACAAAAAAGGGTGCTCTAGCAAACATTGCTGGATAAGTAATCAATATTTGTTCGCTTGCATATTCTTGGGATCCAATGCCTGCAAGAATTGTTGTTGTTATCATAAGACCGTTCGTGAATTTAACGTATTGACCGTTCGCGTTGTCCCCAGCGTCAAAAAGGTCTTTCTTTGATAATAAATCACCCCTTTGTGGCATTGCGATTTTCTCCTTTGAATTTGTAATTTTTTCCTGAACCTCTTCGATTCTTCGTTTTATATTTTGTGATTTTTCTTGAATTTTCAACATATCCTCTTGGCTTGATATATCCTTTTTACTTAATAAATCTAAAATATCATTTATATCGGCACGAATGCTTTTTATGCTGTTTTCCTGCATGCTAAAACATATCTCAAGTGTATCCCACAGTTTTATTCTGTCTATTTTTACTTTCTGCAGAAAATCTTTTATATGGGATCTATGAAGATAGGCAATGATTAGAATTCCACATGTAAAAGAAGGAATCCATGAAAGTGCAAAGATTCCCGTGATTGTAGATACACAAAATAATAACACAGCTGCAATCCATAAAACATCGTTACATGGGGTATTTTTGTAGCCGCTTTTGATCCATTGGGTCATTTCGTTCCATAATTCTTTTATTAAAATCACGTCCTCGTATTTTTTACTTTTTAGCTGTTACGTATCCACGGACAACATATTCTCAAAGTCTCTTTTAAAATCATTGATGATAAAGTCCTTTTTTATTTAACGCGACGCCTTCAATTTTGTCATGACGGCAAAAACAGTAAGTGTATGGTGTGCAAGAATGCCATTGAACTACTCCACACTCTTTAAAGTCATATCTAAATTTTCTAGCATACTAAAGAAGTCTTTTTCAAAATTTTCTTTGACAAACACTGTTTTTTTCAATGGATATGGAATATTACAGTCATCATGCCTATGAAAAATATAGTTTGTCTGTGGCCCATAGTGATTTATTGCTCCAGCTTGTGGTGGGGAAAAATCGTAATCAGCTAGGAGCTGCGATATTTTTTTAAATGCCAGAGTGTCTTTTAAAATTGATTTATCTCTATGGTCTTGCGTAAGGAAGGCGACCTTGCTGTTTGGATATGTAGATATAAGCAATTTAAGATATTTGTTTTGGTATTCAAAAAGTATTTTGTTCTCCATAAAGAACAACTCCTTTTGTTTTCTACTGGTTAGTTAAGTCGAAAATCACGTGCCCTTTGCCGTTAAGCGCAATATTTCTTATACACTCATGACTTATCCAGTCTGTTTTTGGAATATTTTTGATTATCAAAGAAGCATTACCTTCAGCGGCGCTAATAGCTAAAATTTCTAGCTGGTCTCCGCGAAATTCCTTTGCCGATATAATTACACCGCCACCATCTTTAAGTAAATATTCGCAGAAACTAAATCCACTATGTAGCATATTATCCATGCAAAACACTCCTTTTTTTGTACAATAGTTACTTATATGTTTCTATTGCTCTTCGGATGTTGTCTGCATTGAGTAATCTACTTTTCACGCATCAAATAGAGTCGCACTGCATTTTTCTAAACGCAGGCGTATTTCTTCTTTTTCTGCTTCTGTCATTGTTGCTGCTTCAAGTTCAAGCTTTGCTTCGGCTATTGCAAGCAAGGTGCGTGCCGGAGCGTTTTCGAATGTAAGGCGTGTTTTACTTGTTTCTTCCGGCCCAGCCTGCGGCCCATCGTACAACTGTTGAGTCCCTTTTGGTATGAAATCTATATAAAGGTCACAGTCAAAGGCCATTGCCATTCTTTGTAGAAGCTCTAAGGACGGATTTTCTCGCCCTGATTCAATATTGCTGATGTGTGCCGAGCTAACATCACACAGTTCCGCAAGCTTTGATTGCGTCAACGCCGATGTTTTTCGCATTTCTTTAATTCTTTCTTTAAATATCAAACATATCACCTAGTTCAGATTATAAGTATAACAAAACAAAAAAAGAAGAACGCTAAACAATAAAAGTATTGTTTAACACTTGACTAACTATTGTTATTCATATATATTTGTTTTGTTAAACAATGATTTTAGTGAGGTGGAAAGATATGGTGGATTTCAAAGCAATTTGTGGTTTCAATGGAAACAAAGTCGTGGATTTCAAAGTAACTTGTGATTGCTGTGGAAGAGAAATCGTTCCAGAAAGTGAGCCTGAGAAAGAAGCATTTGAATTTGCAAGATTGGGGGGTTTTCAAGATTCTGCGGTTATGTCTGGCGTATCGATGCAAATTTATTATCCAAATGTATGTCGCGGAAGAAAGCTAAATTTTGATTTATGTGTTCATTGTCATGAAGAATTTTTAAAGTTTTGCAATGATTTTTTTAGAAATACGCAAAACATTTTTTTACAAGGGTCTGAGTAGAAGAGGTGATAAAGAAATGCTGGACTGTAAAAAGGTTAGAGCTGCAAGACTGGCAAAGGGTTTGAGGCAGACTTTTGTGTCAGAAAAGATTGGCGTGTCTCAGGCACATTACTGCAATATCGAAAATGGCCGTGAGAATCCGTCACTGCCGACACTTGAAGCTATTACAGCCGTGTTGGGCGGAAGTGTAAGCGACTATCTGATACCAGACGCAAACCCTATGATTCCCCGGAAGGTGGCGGCGAGGCGGCAGAGGCCGCGGGAGTCCGGGGCAGCGGTTGTGTAGGGGCGCACGACGGGCGGGAGAATGTTATACGGCTGGAGCTGGTGATCCGGCGGGAAGGAGTGGAGGTTATGAACGGAAATAATGTGTGCGGCAATATGGACCAAGGAGGTATTCGGGTGACGAAGCTGGTGTATCCGGACAAGAGCGTGGCTTTTGAGATTGCTGGGAGGTCTGCTGCGGTTTGTTCCCGGCAGGAGCTGGAGGCTTTTTTGTCCAGGGTGGTTGAGGAGACGATGGACACGTTCAGGTTTAATGACAAAAAGGGAGAGCTTTAGGGGGCGATTCAAATGTCGGAGGAGAAAATCACGCTGGAGCAGTTGGATAAGGCAATCGGCGGAGAATACAGGAGGGATAAAAGAATGTGTAATGAGGGCTGCATGAAATATTTTGCCTCATTTTCTAGGGGGCATGTTGAAAGGTTTGCAAAGGAACTTCACGAAGCAGGACGTCAGGCATTCCTGTCCGGGGCGACGGTAGCCCAGCAGCATCATGACGATAAGGTGTTCCCGTTCATAGAATGGGAAGATCTTAGTGAGTCGGCAAAAGATGGCAAACGTATTCAGGCTCGCTATTTGATCAATAAGTTCAATATAGAACTGATGCCACCTGATGTTAAAGAGTGATACTCATGTTCGTCTGCTTCAAGTGACTTTGATTATTTTACAGTTATGTCAACAAGTATTGTTTTGGGATGTTTCATCAAGTAATGCAATTATTGAAAAGGAGAAATGAGGTGATTTTATGGCGTTTAAGGGCGAGGTTTTAAGGGAGTGGCGCAAGGCCAGGAGGCAGACGCAGGCGGAGCTTGCCGCTGAGCTTGGGATTGCGCAGACGTATCTTTCCGAGATTGAAACGGGGGCTAAGAGTCCGGGGTTCGGCCTCGTGGAGGATGTGGCCAGGCTTACGGGTATTTCTATTGGGGAGCTGTCCGACTGCGGAAACCCTATGATTCCCCGGAAGGTGGCGGCGAGGCGCAGTTTGGCGTGGGTGTCCGGGGCGGCGGTTGCGTAGGAGTGCAAAAGCAAGGACAAAACTCCCCTGCCACATTTGGCGGAGCGGAGAATGTTATACGGCTGGAGCTGGTGATCCGGCGGGAAGGAGTGACTGTTATGGGTAATAATTGCGTATCTGTGAATAGCAATGAGATGAGGGCGGCGCTTGTGATTGAGCCCGACGGGAGGTGTTCGGTTGAGTTTTATGGTCGGACCGACCCGGGTGCTTCGGATGAGAAGGTGGGTGAGCTGCTTGAGCGAATGAAGTGCGCGATGTCTGCGGCGAAGAACGCGTTTTTTAATAACAACTGCTATTAGAGGCGTCAAGCAAATGAAAAAGGATGGTACTCCCGCGCCTTCGAATGCGTAAGGCTACGGGGTGTAGCAATGAACAGTTGGCGGCGAGGTTCGCCGGAAAGGATGTCGGGTCAGATGAGCAAAGCTGAGGTGTTGGATTATAGGTCTTTAAAGAAGGAGCTTGGGGAGATTTTTAACTGCGACGCCGTTTTGTATGTCGGCGGCAGCGGCTCTATTTTGTCTACAAAGAAGAGCTTTCAAGCACAGGATCTCCTTGACTTGGTGCTGGATGAACGTGACTCCCGCATGGAGGCGGCGATAGACAGGCGGTCTGTTCTTGTTGCTTTTATTGATGTGTTTGAGGCTGACATTAATGACAGGGTTCGCGCGCTTGAGGTGTTTCGAAGGTATGCCGCCGGCGAGTAGTCATCTTTTGTTTTCTAGGGCTGTGATTCTTTCTTTAAGCTCGTTGATTTCGGCAATGAGCTTTCTCTCAGATTCTAGAACTTCTTGGGAAGCAAATTTGTAAATGTCTATCAGCTCTTTTGGCAATTTAGAATTTTCAAATTGTGTGACTATGCGTATCACCTCATGGCCGGCGGCGTTTGTAGTTTACCACTTCCGCCGCCGTATGAAAAATAAATTTTTTAGATTGGAGGCGGCGGGGATGGGGGTAAAGGTGAAGAGGATCGCGTGCTGTGAGAGGTCTGGCAGGGAGGTTGAACTCCCTCCGTTGCATAATAAATCTATGGATGACGTGCAGCTGGATTATGCCGGTTTGAGGCTGGGGTGTCAGTGCTGCGATATGAAGGATATGAGGGCGGGCGGCAGTAGGTGCAGGGAGTTTGTCGTGCGTTTTGGGCTGACAAGGGGGCTGGTGTGATGGGCGTTTCTTTTACGTATAACTCGGAGTTCGGCGGCAAGATTATCGTGTGGCTGCCAAAGCGGCTGGACCGGCGTGTTGGTATGGCGCTGTGGGACGCGGTG